>JAEUJH010000532.1 GCA_016794825.1 Gemmatimonadota bacterium | reverse complement strand
CTCGAGGACGCCCGGGTCGGAAAGGAGTCCCATGCGGCTGCTGGTCGATAGCGTCCTCGGCGATGTGGGCGGCGCCGAGGCTGTCCTGCCCGTGCTCGAAGCGCTTCAGCGGCGCGGGTCGCTGGGTCAGGTCTGGGCGGGACCGCTGGCGGCCGCCGCCCTCGAGCGGGGCGGCCTGCCGTTCCAACCGCTGGCGGAAGAGCCGCTGGCCCGGCTGAGGGAAGGACGCGCCACGCTGCTCCTGACCGGTACCTCCTGGGGCGACGAGCCGCCGGAACTCGGCTACCTCGAGGCCGCGCGGACCCTCGGCATCCCGTCCATTTCGGTCATCGACTTCTGGTCCAACTACGTCGCCCGGTTCCTGAATCGGCGGGGCGACATGATCCTGCCGGACCGGATCGCGGTCCCTGATCAGGTCGCGCTGCTGGAGGCCGTGGCGGAGGGGCTGCCGGAGGACCGCCTGGTCGTGACTGGTAACCCGCACTACGAGCGCCTGCTCCAGCGCTACCAGGGGTTCGATCGGGATGCCCGTCTGGCGTTCCGGGAACGGGTCGGCCTGTCGCGAACCGCCACGGTGGTGCTGTTCGGGTCACAGCCCCTCGCGGCCCTGTACGGCGATCGGCTCGGCTACACCGAACACACGGCGCTGGCGGCGGTGCGGAACGGACTCGAAACGGTGGCGGAGTGGATCGGCCATCCGACCGTCCTGGCCATCCGACGGCATCCCCGCGAGGCCGCGGCACCGCTGCCGGCGTCGACCAGTTCGGTCCGAGTCGTCGACGCCAGCGAGGGCGACGCGCTGTCATGGGCCCTCGCGGCCGACCTGGTGGTCGGCATGACGAGCGCGCTGCTGCTCCAGACCGCGGTGCTCGGCGGGCGAGTGGTCAGCGTGCAGCCCGGCCTGGTGGGTGTCGATCGGCTGCCCAGCAACCGGCTTGGCTTGAGCGACGGCGTCTTCGATGGCGCCGACGTGGCGTCGGCGCTGTATCGAGCGTTGGCCCGGCCGGCCCATCTCGGTTCGGCCCGGGCGGTTCGGCGGGCCCGGGGCGCGGCCGAGGGGGCCGCGTTCCGACTCATGGATCTCATCGTGGCGATCGGGACCGGCGTGGTCTCGGAGGCGGCGTCATGACACTCGCAATCGACGGCGGCTCGCCGATCCGGCGACGGCCTTTTCCGGAATACTGCACCATCGGCGAGGAGGAGAAGCGCGCCGTCATGGCGGTGCTCGACAGCGGCGTCCTGTCGCAGTTCGTGGGCGTCTGGGGACCCGACTTCTACGGCGGCCCGCGGGTGCGCGCGCTGGAGACGGCCTGGGCCGAGTACTTCGGCGCCAGGCACGCCGTCAGCATGAACTCCGCGACCTCGGGCCTCTACGCGGCCGTCGGCGCGGCGGGCGTCGGGCCGGGCGACGAGGTGATCGTCTCGCCCTACACGATGAGTGCCTCGGCGGCGGCGGCGCTGGTCTACGGGGCCATCCCGGTCTTTGCCGACATCGAGCCGGCCACCTTCTGCCTCGACCCGGCCTCCGTCCGGGCCCTGATCACCAGCCGGACCAAGGCCATCATCGCGGTCGATCTCTTCGGTCACCCGGCGGCGTGGGATGAACTCCGCCAGCTGGTCCGCGGGACCGACATCGTGCTCATCGAGGACGCCGCCCAGGCGCCCGGTGCCCGCGACCGGGGCCGCTGGGCCGGGACGCTGGGTGACATCGGCGTCTACAGCCTCAACTACCACAAGACCATCCACAGCGGCGAGGGTGGCGTCGTCGTCACCGACGACTCCCGGCTGGCGGAGCGGCTCCAGCTGATCCGCAATCATGGCGAGGCCGTCGTCAAGGCCAAGGGCGAGACCGATCTGGTCAATCTGGTCGGCTTCAACTACCGGATGACCGAGATCGAAGCGGCCATCGCGCTCGAGCAACTGAAGAAGCTCGAGGATCTCGTGGTGCCCCGAGTCCGCGCGGCGGACTACCTGACCGCGAAGCTGGCGGGAGCGCCGGGGATCACTCCCCCCGCGGTCCGGCCCGACGTCCGGCACGGCTACTACGTCTACGCCCTCAAGTTCGACGCGGCCGCCGCCGGGATGTCCCGGGGCCGATTTGCGGAAGCGCTTCGGGCCGAGGGGATTCCGGTCAACGTCGGGTACGTCGAGCCGCTCTATCGTCAGCCGATGTATCGGGCGGGGATCGCGTTCGGTGCCGCGGGCTTTCCGTTCCGGCAGGCTGGTCGCGAGCGGGTCGAGTATCCGGATGGCCTCTGCCCGGTGGCGGAGCGGATGCACGAGCAGGAACTCCTCTACTTCACGGTCTGCCACGCGCAGATCGAGAAGGCGGACCTCGACGACGTCGTCGCCGGGATCGCCAAGGTGCTGGAGCACGCCCGGCAGCCGGTGCCGGCATGACGGGCGCGGCGTCGCTTCGGGACCACTATCGGGCCCTGTTCGAGACCCACGGCGACGATCCCGCCGCCGCCCAGATGAGCCGGGAAGGGCAGCGGTTCCGGTTCCTCAAGCTGTTCGAGGTGGCGGATCTGGCGGGGGCCTCGGTCCTCGACGTCGGCTCCGGGCTCGGCGACATGTATCCGTACCTCCGGGAGCGCTACCCCACGGCCCGATACCACGGGGTCGACGTCGTTCCCGAAATGGTCGAATGCGCCGCCGCCAAGTACCCCGAGGTCTCGTTCCGGGTGGCGAACCTGCTCGATGCGCCGCTGGCCGAGCGATTCGACTACGTCCTGCTCTCGGTCATCTTCAACAACGCCATTCCCGATCCGACCGGGTTCCTCGAGGCGCTGGTGACGCGGGCCTGGGCCCACGCCGAACGGGGCCTCGCGTTCAACTTCCTGTCGACTCACGTCAACTTCGTCGAGCCGACCATGGCCTATCACGATCCGGCCCGGGTTCTGGACTTCTGCGTCCGGAAGCTGTCGCGCCGGGTCCGACTGGAGCACCACTACGAGCGATGCGACGTGGCGGTGTTCGTGTATCGATGAGCGTGGCGACGGCCGTGGTGGAACGGTGGACCGATCGGGCCGAGTGGGATCGATTGGTGGCGGACTCTCCCCAGGGGTCGGTGTTCTGTCGTTCGGGTCTCCTCGACGCCCTGGACGTCGACTGGGAGGCGTGGGTGCTGCCCGGGCCGACGGGCCCCCGGGCCGCCGCGCTCCTGTTCCGGGATCAGGAGGGCGCCATCCAGAAAGCGCCGCTGCCGTTCTGTCTGTACCAGGGCATTCTGCTGCCGTCCGCCCTGGCGGCGGCGCCGCCGCATCGTGCCGTGCATGACGCCCTGGAAGCCGTCGACGAGCTGATCCAGGGCCTGGCGGCGCAGCGCCGGATGTCGTGGTGCCTGCACCCCTCGTTCAACGACGTCCGCCCGTTGTCGTGGTTCCATCATCACGACCCCGGCGCGGGGCTGTTTCGCCTCGATGTCCGTTACACCGGCATCGTTGCGCTGGAACCGGGGCGCGGTCTGGATGGAATCCTGGCGGGTGCCCGTTCGGTCCGCCGCCAGGAGTTCCGCAAGGCGGCGGAGCGGTTCCGGGTCGAGCCGTCGGCCGACCTCGACCTCCTCGATCGGCTGCACGGGCTCACCTTCGCGCGGCAGGGCCTCGAGCGCACGGGTCGCGAACGCCGCTTGCTCGCGGCGATCGCCGCGGCGGCGCTCCGGCATGGCTTCGGCGAGGTCCTGGTGGCGCGGGACGGCGACGGCAACGCGGCTGGCGCGGTCCTGTTTCTCTACGACAGTCGCACCGCCTACTACCTGGTGGCCGCCAACGATCCGGTGTTCCGGTCGGCCGGGGTGTCGACGCTGCTGTTCCTCCGTGGGGTGGAGCGGGGTATCGAACGCGGGGTCGAACGGGTCGACGTGGTCGGGATGAATTCCCCGTCGCGGGGCGACTTCAAGACCAGCTTCGGAGCCTTGCCGACGCCGTACTTCGTTGCGCACTGGGACGCGCCGTGACCGTCGTCGCGATCGTGCAGGCCCGGATGACGTCGACTCGGCTGCCCGGCAAGGTCCTGGCCAATGTGGCCGGCGCGCCGATGCTGGCGTGGGTCGTGGAGCGGGCCCGAGCGGCCCGTCGGGTCGACGCGGTCTGGGTGGCCTGCACCGATCGGCCCGAGGACGACGCGATCGCCGCCTGGTGCCGCGACCGCGGGGTCCCGTGCTTCCGCGGGTCGGAGTCCGACGTGCTCGGTCGCTACCGCGCGACGGCCGCCGCCGCCGGCGCCGACGTTGTCGTCCGACTCACCGCCGACTGCCCGCTCCTCGACCCGGCCGTCATCGACCGGGTCGTCGTCGCGCTGACCGAGGAGCACCCGGCGGTCGACTACGCCGCCAACGTGCTCGAACGGTCGTACCCTCGCGGCCTCGACGTCGAAGCGTTCACCGCCGTGGCCCTCGAGCGACTCGACCGGCTCGGTACGTCGGCGGCGGCGCGGGAGCACGTCACCGTCGGCGCGCGGCTCGAACACCCCGAGGCGTTCCAATGCCGGAGCGTTCGCGGCGCGGCCGACGACAGCGACCTGCGGTGGACCGTGGATTCGCCGGACGACCTCGCGTCGGTCCGGTCGTTGTACCAGCACCTCGACCTCGCCAACCGGATGGTGCCGTACGAGGACGTCGTCCGGTGGTGCCGGGCTCATCCGGAAACGGCTCGATCGGACGAGCCGGGCCACACGTGGGATCCGACCCGAAGTCGGCCCGACTCCATTACTCGAGGGCAACTGCCATGACCGTCGCGTCGACCGAGACCTCCCCGACCGCGCCTGGACTCACCGCTGTCGAAGCCGCGGCGGAAGCGTGTCAGCGCGCCCTGGCCAGCGACCCGGAGAACCCGGCGCTGCTCCATCGGATGGGAACGCTGATGGGCCGGTTGGGTCAACTCGACCTTCGCCTGGCCTTGATTGGCCAGGCCGCCGCCCGCGATCCTGGCAACGCCGGGTTCCAGGCCGACCTGGGGTTGGCCCTGGCCGACGCCCGGGAGTCCGATGCGGCGGTCGAGTGCTTTGCCGAGGCGCTCCGACTCGATCCCGGGCAGCCGGATGCGCTGACCGGGCTGGCGGAGCAGGCGCTCGATCGTGCCGATCCGGTCGGCGCTCGCGAGTATCTGGCCCGCCGACGGGGCGACGGTCAACGTACCGCCCGGGTTCTCGGCCGCCTGGCGGCACTCGACGAACGATGGTCGGACGCCGTCGACCGATACCTCGAGCACCTGGCCGGATCGCCGACCGACGCGGCGGCGCTGTTCTATCTCGGGGTTGCCTTGCAGGCTCAGGATCTGCTCGAGCCCGCGGCCGTGGCCTACGGGCAGGCGGTTCGTTTCGATCCCGATCTGTTCGAAGCGCACACCAACCTCGCCACCGCGCTGACCGCGCTCGGGCGGGGCGACGACGCGGTGATCGCGGCCGACCGGGCCGTGGCGCTCAAGCCGGAGCGGCCGGGAGCCTACCTGAATCGCGCCAACGCCCGGCGGGAACAGGGTGACTGGAACGGCGCGGCCAGCGACCTCGGGCGGGCCCTCGGCCTCGCGCCCGATTACGCCGAAGCCTGGTCGACCCTCGGCAACCTCCTCCATGACAGTGGCGAGATGGCGCAGGCCCTGTTGGCCCACGCCCGAGCCGTCGGGGCCGATCCCGATCTGGCGCAGGCGCGGTGGAACCGGTCCTTCACGCTGCTGGCCACCGGCCAGTTGGCCGAAGGGTGGGACGAGTACGAGTGGCGCCGCCTGACCGCGGTGGCCCGGCCGGAACCGCGCGACTTTGGATGGCCGACCTGGGCCGGCGAGCCCGTGGCGGGCCGGTCGATCCTGGTCTGGCGGGAGCAGGGTCTGGGCGACGAACTCCTCTTCCTGACCTGCCTCCCGGACCTGGTGAGCCGCGGAGCCGCGGTCACCGTCCTGGTCAGCCCGCGGCTGGTGTCGCTGGTGGCCCGAGCGTTCCCGACCGTCACCGTCCTGGCCGACGGCCCGGCCGCGCTGCCGGCCGAGGCCCGGTTCGATTGTCAGATCGGGCTGGCGAGCCTTCCGCGGTGGCTGCGGCGCGACCGGGGGGCCTTTCCCGCCCGGGGCGATTTCCTGGTTCCCGACCCGAACGCGCGGGCCCGGTGGGCCGACCGCCTGGCCGCCTTGCCCCCGGGGCCCCGGATCGGGCTCTGCTGGCGAAGCGGGCTGGTGACCCCGGAGCGGCGCCGACACTACGCCCCGTTAGGTGCGTTCCGGGCCCTGCTGGCCACCCCCGGGGTGGTTTGGGTCAACCTCCAGTACGACGATTGCCGGGAGGAACTGGCGGCCATCGAACGGGAGTGGGGAATCACGATCCACCGGTGGGATGGCGAAGACCTCAAGAACGACCTCGAATCCGTGGTCGGTCTGCTGGCGGGTCTCGACGCGGTGGTGACGGCGCCGACCGCGGTCAGCTCGCTGGCGGGGGCGGTTGGCCGTCCGACCTGGCAGCTCGACAGCGGCAGTGACTGGACGGTGTTCGGGGAAGCGCGGTCGCCGTGGTTCCCGACGGTGGCGGTGGCGGCCCGGCGGCCGGACGAGACCGACTGGACGTCCGCCCTGGACCGAATTCGCGACGGCTTGGCCGGGCTCAAGCTTTCCGGGGGGGGTGCCGAGAACTAGGGGTAACGACAGGAGCGGCCCCGCGAACCCGGGATTCGCCAAGGGCAGCTCGAGTCGGTAGACGGGACGGGGAGGATCCCCGATCCCACCACCCTAGAACAGGAGCAGTTCCCCATGGCTGACATTTCGCTTACCGCCGGCATTCGTGCCAACCTCCTCAGCATCCAGCAGACCTCGTCGCTGATCGGCACCACCCAGCGGCGCCTGGCCTCCGGCCTCAAGGTCGAGAGCCCGATCGACGACGCCACCGCCTACTTCGCCGCGGCCAACGCCCGGGGTCGCGCCAACGACCTCTCGGCCCGGAAGAACGAAATCGGCGAGGCGATCCAGACCATTAAGGCCGCCTCGGACGGCATCGAGTCGATCGCCAAGCTGATCGATACCGCCAAGGGTATCGCGGAGTCGGCCCGGTCGGCGACCACCGCTGGTCGGTCGACCCTGTCCGACCAGTTCAACGAGATCCTGAAGCAGATCGACCAGACCGCGACCGACGCCAAGTACAAGGGCACCAACCTCCTCGGCGCCAGCAGCGAACTCGTGGTCAAGACCAACGAGACCGGCACCTCGAAGATCTCGATCAACGGCTTCGACGCCAGCTCGACCGCGGGCCTCAGCGTGTCGGCCATCGCCGACAACACCTGGACCGTGGACACCGCGCTCGACGCGGCGGTCAGCCAGCTCAACGCGGCCCAGTCGACCCTCCGGACCAACGCGGCGACGCTCGGCGCGGTGTCGAGCCAGCTGTCGATCCGGGACGAGTTCCTCGACGAGCTGAAGAACGTGCTCCGTGAGGGCGCCGACAAGCTGACGGTGGCCGACCAGAACGAAGAAGGCGCCAACCTGCTCTCGCTGCAGACGCGGCAGCAGCTCGGTGTCATCTCGCTCTCCCTGGCCAACCAGACGCAGCAGGCGATCCTGCGACTCTTCTAAGCGGCATGGGCGGCAGGTGGGGAGTGACCCTCCCCACCTGACGTCACACGAGGGATGGCATCATGACAGCGATTTCCGATGGATTCGGCACCAGCTTCGCCCCGACCGGCGTCATCGGTCGGCGGCAGGCGACCGTCTCCTCGCCGCCGAGTCGGGCGGATCGCGGTCAGCCTGCCCAGGGGGCAGGTGCAAGCGGCGCGAGTCGCCACGGCGAACTCGGACGCTTGTACGAAGAACGCGGTCACGTCTGGGCGGAGGCGGTGCGGGTGCGGCAACTCGATCGGAAGCTCGGTCGGTTGGCCGATACGGCCGGCGAGGTCAAGGTCCGGCTCGAGCAGGTCAAGCTCTACCCCCCGTATCCGGCGAACGAATCGCGCCGGGCGGAGACCATCCGGGAGTTCAACGGCCTGGCGGCCGAGGTGCGCAAGATGATCACCGGCGGCGAAACGCCGGAGCTCACGCTGGCGCCGCTCTCGCCGACCGCGTCGACGGCCGAGGCGGAGCAGGGCGTCGCCGCCCTGGACGACGTGGCCCAGCGGTTCACGGCCCAACGGAACGCCCTGGCGGCGGCGGTCGGCACCTCGGCGGCCGATGTCGACAGCGCGGAACTGGGCCAGGCGCTCAGTACGGTGGACCAGGGCGGGATTTCCCGCCAGGTAACCGACCTTCTCCTGGAGTTGTGACCCGATGCCCCTCAGGATCTCGCTCAAGGCCGGCGAACGGCTGATCGTGGGGGGCGCGGTGCTCCGCAACGGGCAGTCCCGTTGCGATCTCCTGGTGGAAAACGATGTCCCGATCCTCCGGGGCAAGGAAGTGATCTCGCTCGACGAGGCCACCACCCCCTGCCGGCGGATCCTGTTCGCGATCCAGTTGATGTACGTCGACGCCGACCACAACGCCGAGCATCAGAAGCTCTACTGGCAGCTGGTCCGGGAAGTGGTGGAGGCGTCGCCCAGCACCAAGGCGTTGCTCACCGAAATGAGCGAACGGATCGGCGCCGGCGAGTACTATCAGGCGCTCAAGCTGGGGCGCAAGTTGATTGCCTACGAAGAGGACTTGATCAGTCATGCCGCACATCGCTGACGCCTACTCCAGCGTCGAGAAAATCACCGCCAGCGGACGCCAGCTCGAGGCTTCCGCGCTGTTCCGTGCGGCCCGCGCGCTGCAGTTGGCTCAGGACCAGTGGGGAACCCCTGGCGCCGAGCAGAAGCTCGACGAAGCGCTCAAGCTCAACCAGCGGCTGTGGACGTTCTTCCAGTCCGAACTGGCCGCGAGCGACAATCCGCTGCCGCCCGAACTCAAGTGGCAGCTGCTCAAGCTGGTCGAGTTCATCGACCGCCGGACGTTCGAGATCATGGCGTTCCCGGCCCCCGACAAGGTCGGGATCCTGGTGGCCATCAATCGCAACATCGCGGCGGGCCTCTCGGCGACGCCGACCGGGGTTGCCGCCTGAGCGACGATCCGCCCGGGCGTCCTTAACACTCGAGCAGCCATCACCACCGGCCCGCATCGCGCGGGCCGGTTTCATTTTGGGGTGGAGAATCAGGCGAGGTAGTCGGAGAGATTGAGGCTGATGAGCCGGCTGGTCGCGGTGTAGGAGGCCTCGATGGTGGTCTGGAGCGACAGCAGCTTGGCCACCGCTTCCTCGAGCGGAATGGCCTGCGCGGCGTCGCGGACGTTGGCGAGGTCGTTCTTGACCAGGGTGTTGCTCTTGAGCGTGGCCGCAACCTGGTTGCTGGTGGTACCGGTCTCGGCCAGGGACAACTGGAGCGTTTGGCTGGCGTCGAACACCGCCTGGACCGCCACCTGGACCTGGGCCTCGGTCTGGAGGTTGGCCGGGTCGGCGGCGTCGCGGAGCGCCTTGAGCGCGGCGATGGCCGGTCCGACCGCTTCGTCGCCGGTGTGGTTCGGGGCCACGAACATCCCATCGGCGATCTCGGTCTTCCGCTGGCGGGTCCCGCCGACGTAATCGCCGAAGGTCGCGCCCGCGGTCGGGTCGAACGGGGGCGTGGTGGAGCGATCGCCGGCCAGGATGTACTCGTTGCCGATCTTGGTGTTGCCGAGGCTCACGGCCTGGTCGAGCAGCCGCCCGACCTGCTCGGCCGCGACCTGCCGCTGGGCGGCCTGCTCGGTCGTGTAGGGCGGGTCGCCCTTGGCAAAGCTGAGGGTAAAGTCACGGGCCTGACGGAGGAGTTCGTCCACCTGCTGGACCACCGCCTGCTCGGCCCCCAACCGGACCTGGGCCTGGGTGCCGTTCTTGGCAAACTGGTCGAGCGCCCGGGTGCCCCGGTCGGCCCGCAGGACCTGAGAGGCGGCCAGGGGGTCCTGCTCGACCCGGGTAAAGCGCTTGCCGGTGGCCACCTGACGCTGAAGCTCGGCCACCCGGGCCAAATTGCCCTGGATGTCCCGAAGCGCTTCTTCGCGGCGCTGCACGTTGGTGATTCGCACGGTACCCCCCTGCCAATGGACCCGGCCTTGGCGGTCCAGGTATATTGATTATCGACACTTACATCGCAAACCTTGAGCCACCCGCCGGAGGGGCATGGCCACGATTCTCTGCGTCGACGACGAACCCTCGGTTGGGGTGGTCCTGGAGGCCGCGCTGGCCAAGCTGGGGCACACCTCGATCCTGGCCGGGAGTGTCGATGATGCGATGAAAGCGGTCTCCCGCCAGCAGTTCGACCTGATCATTTCCGACTACCGGATGCCCAACGCCACCGGCCTCGACCTGCTCGGGCTGCTGGAAAAAGAGGGCCATCAGATCCCGGTCATCATCATGACCGGGTATTCGTCGGTCGAACACGCCGTGATGTCGCTCCGGAGCGGGGCCATCGACTACCTGACCAAGCCGGTCCGCCAGGAAACCCTCCGGATCGCCGTGACTCAGGCCCTCGAAGTCATCCGGCTCCGGAAAGAAAACGAGACGTTCCGGCAGGAATTGTCGGGCCTCCGGGGTCGGCGGCAAATTCTGGGCGAGAGCGAGCCGATGCGGCGGGTCCTCGAAATCGTCTCGACGGTGGCCCCGACCAAGGCGACGGTACTGCTCCAGGGCGAGTCCGGCACCGGCAAGGAACTGATCGCCCGCGCCATCCACGAGCAGAGCCCGCGGCGCGACCGCCCCTTCATCACGATCAACTGCGCGGCCATGCCGGAAGGGCTGGTCGAGAGCGCCTTGTTCGGACACGAGAAGGGGGCCTTTACCGGCGCCACGGCCCGGACCCAGGGCGCGTTCGAGCGGGCCCACGGGGGCACCCTCCTCCTCGACGAAATCTCGGAAATGCGGCTCGACCTCCAGGCCAAACTGCTCCGGGTCATCCAGGAGCAGGAGTTCGAGCGGGTTGGTGGCCAGCAGTCGATCCGGGTCGACGTGCGTCTCGTCGCCACGACCAACCGCGACCTCAAGGCCGAAGCCGACGCGGGCAAGTTCCGTCAGGACCTGTACTACCGCCTCAACGTGGTGCCGATTCACTTGCCGCCGCTCCGCGAGCGGCTCGACGACATTCCGGTGCTGGTCCACAACTTCGTCGGCCGGGCCGCGCAGCAGCTCGGGATCGAGGTCACCGGGGTCACGCCCGAGGCCGTCGCCACGCTCCAGCAGCGGACCTGGCCGGGCAACATCCGGGAACTCGCCAACGTCGTCGAGCGCGCCGTGATCCTGTCCCGAGGCGGCGTGCTGCGCCCCGACGCGTTCGTCGAAGATGCCGCGCTGACCCGGGCGCGACCCGCAGTCCCGGCCAGCCCGGCGGGCACACCCACCCCCGTCGCCTCGATCGGTGGCGCGCCCATGGTGGATCCGGCCGCCCCGACTGCCGCGACCCTCAACCTCGAGGAACTCGAGGCGATCACGATTCAGCGGGCGCTGGCCGCCACCGGCGGCAACCGGACCAAGGCCTCCAAGCTGCTCGGCATCAGCGAACGAACCCTCCGAAACAAGCTCAACACCCCGAAGGCCCCCACGGCCTCCTGACGCCGCCGGCGGCAGTTGCTGCCGGCTGATTCTTCCTGCTGCCCGGTCGCGAAACCGGGCAGCCCCTCTCCGCGCCACTCGTTGCATCCGAGGTAATCGCCGTCCGAACAACGAGTTCCGGGCGCCGCCGCCATCGTCGTGGTCGGCGCGCCCGGGAGGTATGCCGCTTGCCCGAGGGAGGTTCGGCTTCAACCGACTTCGAGCGAGAGCGGCAATCATGATCCGGGGACTTTTCGGCGCCAGCACCTTGTCCAACCGCCTTCGGGGCGGCCTGGAGGAGGCGAGCGCCACCCAGCGAGGCATCGGCCGCCGGGTGGCGGACGCGCTCGCCGCCAGCACGACGACCGGCTTTACCGAGGCCAATCAGGCCGCCATGGCCAAGGCCAAGCAGGCCGAAGCCGACCTCCAGCGGGAGATGGCCTCCCTGGCGGACACCCAGCTGCGCTACGAGGCCGACGCCCAACTCCTCAGGGAGGCCTACCAGCGCCTCCGGACGGCGATCGGCAAGAATGCCTAACATCCCCGATTTCCCGACCACTCCGCGGCCGATCCGCGGCTTCCTCCGCGCCCTGGGCACCAGCGCGCAGGGGATGGCCACGCAGCAGAAGTTCCTCGACATCATCGCCGAGAACATCAGCAACGCGGAAACCACCCGGACCGCCGAGGGCGGGCCGTATCGGCGTCAGGTGGCCGTGGCCACCCGCGATCCGCGGACCGGCGAACTGGGCGTTCGGGTCGTGCAGGACGGCCGCGAGGGCCGTCTGGTCCACGACCCGGCCCACCCCGACGCCGACGAGGCCGGCAACGTGTTCTTCCCCAACGTGGACATGAACACGGAACTGGTCGACCTGATGCTCGCCCGGCGCCTCCACGAGGCCAACCTCTCGGCGTTCCAGACGGCGAAGCAGATGCTCCGCCGCGCCATCGACATCTGACCCGGACCCGGCTGACCCATGCGTATCGACGGACTTGGCTCGTTTCCCGACCTCGGTGGCCCGCGGGGCCCGGCGTCACGGCCCGAACCACGACCGGCCGCCAGCCCGGACATCCAGGCGACGCTGTCGACCGATGAGTTGAACTACTTCGCGGAGCTCGAACGGATGGGCCCGCTGACCTACGGTCGCCGCGGCGCCCGGGCTGACGCAACCTCGGCGCCGGCGGTGCTGGGCCAGCGGATCGACGTGAGGGCCTGACCGTGACCGCGCCGATCGGACCGCGGACCCAGATCGTCTCGCCCCTCGAACGGGGCGACGGCGGGATTCCGCTGCAGGACGGCGGGCCCTCGTTCGGCGACCTCTTCAAGCGGGCGCTCAACGACACCTCGGGGCTCGAGGCCGACGCGCAGAACGTCATCAACGCCTTCCTCCGCGGCGAACCGGTCGAACTCCATCAGGTCATGGCGGCCAGCGAGGAAGCGGCGATCGCGCTCGAACTCCTCGTCGAGATCCGCAACAAGATGTCTGACGCGTACCGCACCATCATGAACATGCAGGTCTAATGGCCAACGATTTGGTGACACAGGTAAGCGGGGCGGTCCAGCGAATGCCCTCGTCCCGTCGAGCGCTGCTGGTCGGCGGTCTGGCGATCGTGGCGGCGGCGGTCATTGGCGTCGGGATGTGGGCCTCCCAGCCGGCCTGGGTGGTGCTCTACGGCGGCGTGAGTCTGGGCGACGCGGCCCTGATGACCGACGCGCTCGAGAAGGCGGGGCTGCGCAATCGGCTGGGTTCCGACGGGTCGAGCGTCATGGTGGCCAAGGAAGACTACGCCCGAGCCCGGGTCCTGCTGGCCAAGTCGGAGCTGCCCGCCGGCGGCCACAAGGGCTACGAAGTGCTCGACGGCAAGAGCGACTGGGGCGTCACCGACTTCATGCAGCGGGTCAACTACCAGCGGGCCCTCGAGGGCGAGCTGGCGCGGAGCATCAGCGGCACCACCGGGGTGGAGCGCGCCGATGTCCATCTGACCATTCCCGAGCCGACGGCGCTGCGCCGGGCCGACCGGCCCGCCAAGGCCGCGGTGCGCCTCCGGATGCGCTCGGGGATGATCCTGGCGCCAGGGGCGGTGCAGGGCATCATCGCGACGGTCAGCAACAGCGTCGACCGGCTGTCGCCCGAGAACGTGGTGATCACCGACGAGACCGGCCGGCTGCTGTCGGGCCCCTCCGACGACGGCTCGCTCATGGGTGGCGCCAGCCGCCGGATGGAAATGCAGCAGTCGATCGAGAATTACCTGGCCGGCAAGGCGGAACGGCTGCTCGAAACCGTGGCGGGCCTTGGCCG
>JAEUJH010000511.1 GCA_016794825.1 Gemmatimonadota bacterium | reverse complement strand
CGCCGTGGCCCTCGGCAACTCGCCCGGGACCGTCGCGGATGGCTACTACCGGGGGCTCTGGATGATGCTCCCGTTCACGATGCAGATGACCCTGATCCTGGTCCTGAGTTCGTCGCTCGGGTCGTCGCCGATGTTCAAGCGCCTGGTCGCGCGATTGGCCCGGGTGCCGCGGAGCCCGGCACAGGTCTTCATCCTCGCCGTGTTGGTGGCGAGTTCGCTGTCCTACCTCTACTGGGGCCTCGGCCTGACGCTCGGGCCCATCGTGGCGATCTACTTTGCCCGGGAGGCCGAGTCGCGCGGGATCCCGGTCGATTTCCCGTTCCTGCTGTCGGTCACCGCGGCATCCACGTCGGTCTGGCAGTTCGGCCTCTCGGCCAGCGCGCCGCTGCTGATGAACACGCCGGGGCACTTCCTCGAAAAGACCACCGGGTTGATGCCGCTCTCCACCACCATCTGGGCGCCGGCCAGCATCGCGTTCGTGGTGGCGTTCGTGCTGGCCCTGATGGCGGCCGCCCGGTTGCTCCACCCGCGGGCCCCGGCCCCGATCTCGGCGTTTCCCGACGCCTATCGACTGGCCGAGCCGATCCAGGCCGCCGAAGCCGAACCGATCGGGGCGACGGGCATCCGGGCCGACGAGAGCATCTCCGACCGGATCGAGCGGAACTCGCTCCCCACGCTGGTGCTGCTCGGGGCGCTGGTGCTCTGGCTCTACCAGCACTTCGCGGTCAAGGACCTGGGCCTCGATCTCAACTCGCTCAACACGGTGCTCCTCGGCGCCTGCCTCCTCCTCCACAAGAACGTCCGGAACTTCTCCAACTCGCTCAAGGCGGCCATCCTGGCCTGCTGGCCGATCGTGGTCCTCTACCATCTCTACGCCGGGGTGGCGGGCCTGATCCAGTTCACGCCGGTCGGCGAGTCGTTCGCGGCGGCGTTCGCCTCGATCTCGACCCGCCATACCTTCCCGCTGCTCACCGCCATGGCCTCGACGGTCATCGCGCTGTTCGTGCCGTCGAGCGGCGGCCAGTGGGTCATCCAGGGATTCGTCACCGCGCGGGCCGCCGAAGCGGTCGGCGTGTCGGTCCAGCGCGGCCTCCTGGCCCTCTCGGTCGGCGACCAGATGGGCAACCTGGTGACCCCGTTCTGGGCGGCCATCATGGCGGGGGTGGCGCGAGTCGACTTCCGCCGGTTCATTGGCTACAGCGTCGTGTTCTCGTTGATCTGGCTGGTGCTCGGGATCCTCGCGTTCACGTTCCTGCCCGCGTAGGCGACAGGGGTATTCGCGCGATCCGCGTGTCACCGACGTGACGAACCCGAGGAGCGGGAGGCGAGTATGCGGAACAAGTGGATCTGGGGGTTGGCCGGGGCGACTCTGGCCGTGGTTGTCGGCGCCCCGACGGCCGCGGCGCAGGTGGTGCTGACCGGCACCGTCCTCAACGACTCATCCCGGGCCCCGCTGGCCGGCGTCGAGATCGCGATCGAAGCGGCGGGCGGTGCCAAGACGGTCACCGACGCCGACGGCGCCTTTACCCTGGTGGGCCTGCCACTCGGCATCGGAACGGCCATCATCCGGAAGGTCGGATTCCGTCCGGTCCGGCTCCGGACCTACGCCTTCGGCGACGATACCGTCACCATCGCGGTCCGACTCAAGCCCGCGGTGGTCGAACTCGAACCGCTCGAGGTCCGGGCCTCGTCCTTGCCGCGGGGCCTGCAGGAGTTTGCCGAGCGGCGGTTCACCGGGTTCGGCACGTACCTCGACCCCGAGACGCTCCGGAAATCGGAACACCGCCGGCTGAGCGACCTCCTTCGAGGCGTCCGCGGCGTTCAGCTCCGGCCGGCGTCCGGGAATCGCTACGTGGCGGTCTCGTCCCGCGGCAGTTGTCCGATGGCGGTGTGGCTGGATGGCGTCGAGATCTACCGGCCCGGCGTCAGGGGCTCGCCGCCGGACATCGACATGCTGACGGTCGCCACCCTCGGCGCCGTCGAGATCTATCGGGGTGGCGCGGACACGCCCGCCGAGTTGGGTGGCAGCGGGGCGAGCTGCGGCACCATCGTCCTCTGGACCCGGCGCGGCTAGCCCCGAGGTACCGGCGGCCTCAGCCGCCGGTGCCGAACTGACGGGTGAACTTCACGACGAACGAGCGGGTGGTGGGTCGGGTCCAGTCGAACACGCCGTTGGCCTGCTCGGCGTCGTTGAGGACGATGAACAGACCGGTGCCCGCGGTGTTGAGCCATCCGAACCGGACGTTGGCCGAGAACACGTCCGCCTGGTTGTTGTACTGGAACAGCGACTGCACGAAGATCCGGGGCGAGAAGAAGTAACCGACCCGGAGACCCACCAGCGAGCGGACGAAGTCGCCTTCGTCGAGGTGGACGTCCTGATAGTCCAGCAGCAGCGCCGTGGTCAGCGCCGAACCCCGCCGGACGGTGAGGGTGGCGTTGCCGCCGTACCGGGTTCCATCGTAGAAACCGCCCATGTCGAGGCGGGTCAGCAGTGACACCGGCGCCGACGGATTGGTCGAGAAGTCGAAGCCGAAGCTCATCCAGCGGTAGGTGCCCTGCGGCAGGGTGACACCGTCGGCAATTTCGAACGGCTGGGAGAGCCCCTCGCCGAAGACGTTGACCTCGGGGCCGATCCGACCGCCGTCCTTGAACTCGCTCTCGCCCAGATCGATGTGGAACTGTTCCGACTGCATCCGGCCGTCGAAGCCGTAGAAGCCGCGATAGTTGAAGTGGGGCTGCCAGTACCGCCACCGGCTGTGATTGAGGCCCACCGTGCGGAAGAGCGACAAGTCGTAGTTCCGATAGCCGACCCGGCTCAGGAACCCGACTTCCGGATTGAACGACTCGCCCACCTGGGTAAAGCGGAACGAGTTGTTCCATTCCCGGGTCTGGTACGCCAGCCGGCCCGTCACCGCGCCGTCGCGGCCCGTGAGCCGCGGCGTTTCGGTCTTGGCCGCCCACCAGTCGAACGTCCACCGATCGTCGACCCCGACCCGGCCGTCGAGGCCGAAGGTGCGGTTCCGGTCGCCCCCGTCGTCGGTGGCGATCCGCTGGATCGCGATGGCCCCGATCCGGGACCGGCGGCCGAA
>JAEUJH010000470.1 GCA_016794825.1 Gemmatimonadota bacterium | reverse complement strand
TCCGGACATCCGGACGCTGGCGGCGGAAATCCAGGAGACGATGACCCTGGTCGACCAACTGGTCCGCGAGGTCAAGGTCGGCGCCGAGGCGCACCAGCTGCAGGGTCGGCTGGTCGAACTCGCCACCATCCTGACCAAGCGCCCCGACCTGACGGTCCTCCCGGGGCTGGTGGTTCGGGCGTACTCCGAGGTGACTGACGCGCTCGGTGGGATCCAACGCAGCCGCGAGGCGATCCAGCACTACTCCTTCGAGCGACTCCAGCGGAGCCACGCCAAGCTCAACGAAGTCACCAACGTCACCGAATCCGCCACCCTCGAGCTGATGAACGGGCTCGACCGGGCCTTGGCCCTGATCGACACCGTCGGCGCGATGACGCCCGACAAGCCCGAGGCCGCCCAGGCGGTCGACGCGCTCCGCAACGAGGTGAACGAACTGTTTGGTCACCTCCAGTTCCAGGACATCACGGCGCAGCAATTGGCGGGGGTCGGTAGCCTGCTCGAGGACATCGAGGCCCGGGTCCAGTCGGTGCTCAAGCTGTTCGACGCGGGCGGCGATCGGAACTCGGCCCCGGCGGCCGATGGCCTGGCCTACAACCCCGACGCGACCTTCGACGACGTCCAGGGCCGCCAGGCGGCGATCGACGCTGCGTTCGCCACCCGCCGTCCCGACGAAACCGGTGTGACCCCGTGACCGCACCAGAGCCCCAGGCCAAGACGGGCGGCACCGTGCTGTTTGTCGACGACGACGTCATGGTCTGCCGCAGCATGGGCCGCTGTCTCGAGCGGGCCGGCTTTCAGGTCACGACCGTGACGTCGGCGGAGGAAGCGCTCGCCAAGGCCCGCGGCCACCGGTTCGAGGCCATCATCACCGACCACAACATGCCGACGATGACCGGCGGCGAGTTGATCGACAAGCTGCTGGCGCACGACCCGACCCTCCGCGGCCGGATCATCCTCACCAGTGGCGACCTCCACACCGAAGCCAACGAGTCCCTGCTCAAGCGAACCGGGACCCGCGGCCTTCAGAAGCCGTTCCAGCTGGCCGAACTGTCCCTCGCCGTCCGCGCCGCCGTCGCCAAGGCCGCCACGCTCACCGCCGCCTGAACTCGCCTCACGGCGTCAGGTCGGCCCGGTAGGTCGTGGTGAACTGAATGAAGCGAACCACCTCGAGCATCGTGCGGGCCTGATAGCGGATCGCGTGCGCGGTCCGCCGTTCCACGCCCGGCAACAAGGTCATGGCCTCGGCGGGAGTGTAGTTCTTGAACGTCAGGTCGACCGCAAAGGGCCCCCGGGTCTGATACGGCTTGAAGCTCCGCAGTCGCTGGACCGCGGCCCGGGCCTTGTCGCGAATCAGCGCCTGCCCCGCCTGCGGCGTCATCGTGGCGGCGGAGTGGAAACCCAGCGCGCGCTTGACCACGGCGCCCTCGACGTCGCCGAGGAGCCGCTGCACTTCCCCGACCGCCTGGTCGTCGCCCGACACGAGGATGACCGGGGCCCCGAACACGCCGGCCACCGCCGCGTTCAGGCTCGACTCGGACTGCGCCACCCCGTTCACCTCGATGGCGGCAAAGGTGGCGCTCGAGATGGTGTGGGCCCGCACCCCCGCCGGGTTGGTGGTGGCGGAGTGGTATCCGATGAACATCACGCCGCTCACGGTCGAATCGATCCCCTCCATCATGCTGAGCGGACGGGGCGACCCGCGGACGATCGTGACCTCCGGCGGAAACCGGTCGATCAGCAGGTTCTGCATGTTGCCGTGCGAGTCGGCCACCACGAACTCCGTCGCCCCCGCCGCC
>JAEUJH010000465.1 GCA_016794825.1 Gemmatimonadota bacterium | reverse complement strand
CTCGAGGTCACGGTCACCCGAAACTACGGCGACACCGCCAACGAGAAGGCCCAGGAGCTCCTCAGTCACATCATCATCGCCACGGTGGGCGTGGCCCTGCTGGTCTGGTTTGCCCTCGGGTGGCGCGAGGCGCTGGTGGTGCTGGTGGCGGTTCCGGTCACCCTCGCGCTCACCCTCCTCGTCTACCGGCTTCTCGGCTACACCCTGAACCGGATCACCCTGTTCGCGCTCGTCTTCGCGATCGGCATCCTGGTCGACGACGCCATCGTGGTGGTCGAGAACATCGCCCGCCATCTCGGGATGCGGACCAAGACGGCCGCCACCGCCGCGGTGGAAGGCGTCGACGAGGTCGGCAATCCCACGATCCTCGCGACCTTTACCGTGATCGCGGCGATCCTGCCGATGGCGTTCGTCACCGGGTTGATGGGGCCGTACATGCGGCCGATTCCGGTCGGGGCCTCGATGGCCATGCTGTTCTCGCTGGCCGTGGCGTTCATCGTCACCCCGTACCTGGCGCTCCGGCTGGTGAAGGAAGCGGGGCATGGCGGGGAGCACGGCGAAGCGCCGGTCGGACGTCTCGGCGGCATCTACCGCGCCACCCTCGAGCGGCTCCTCGATCGCCGCGGTGAGCGGTGGGTCGCGTACGGCGTGGTGGTGGCGCTGCTGCTCGGTTCGGTGGCTCTGATCGGACTCAAGGCCGTGACGGTCAAGATGCTCCCGTTCGACAACAAGAGCGAGTTCCAGGTGGTGCTCGATTTTCCCGAGGGAACGTCGCTCGAGACCAGCTCCCGGGCCGCGCACGAGATCGCGGAGCGGCTGCTCACCGATCCCGACGTGCGCGACATCCAGGTTTACGCCGGCACGGCGGCGCCCTTCAACTTCAACGGGCTGGTCCGGCACTACTTCCTCCGCCAGGGTCCGGAGGTGGCGGATCTCCAGGTCAACCTCGCGCCCAAGGACGAGCGCGAGGCCCAGAGTCACGACATCGCCGTTCGGGTTCGACCGCTGGTGGTCGAGGTCGCGGCCCGTTACGGGGCCCGCGCCAAGGTGGCCGAGATTCCGCCCGGACCGCCGGTGCTGTCGACGCTGACGGCCGAGGTCTTCGGTCCGGACGAGGCCAGCCGCCGGAGAGTGGCCGCCGAGGTCCGCAAGGCGTTCGACGAAACCGACGGGGTGGTCGACAGCGACTGGACCCTGGCCGACGCCGCGACGGAGCTGCGGATCGCGGTACGACCCGACGTCGCCAACTTCGCGGCGCTCTCGAGTGCCGAGGTGGCCCAGGCCGTTCGGAGCATCGCCGGCCTCGAGGCCGGGCTGCTCCACGATCCGCGCGCCGCGGAACCCGTGCCGATCATGGTGCGGCTCCCGGCTCGGGATCGGACCGGTACCGGTGGCGTCATGGCGTTGCCGATGACGAGCCGGGCGGGCGGGGTCGTGCCGGTGGGCGCGGTCGCCGCCATCGACACGGCCGCCCGGATGGAGCCTCGATTCCGGAAGGACATGAAGCCGGTCATCTACGTCACGGCGGACGTGGCCGGCGCCATCGAGGCTCCGGTCTACGCCATGCTGGCCGTCGAACCGTCGCTGGAACGCGCCGGGATCGCCACGACGTGGAGCGGCCCGGCGGAAACGACCGAGGCGCCGTCGGTCAACTGGGACGGCGAATGGCGGATCACCTACGAGGTCTTCCGCGACCTGGGCATCGCGTTCGCCGCGGTGCTGGTGCTGATCTACTTCCTGGTCGTCGCGTGGTTCCAGTCGTTCGTGACGCCGCTCGTCATCATGGCGCCGATCCCGCTCACCCTGATCGGCATCCTGCCGGGCCACGCGGCCGCGGGGGCCTTCTTCACGGCCACGTCGATGATCGGCATGATCGCGCTCGCCGGCATCATCGTCCGGAACTCGATCCTCCTGGTCGACTTCGCCGAACTCGAGCGGGAGCGGGGTCGGTCGGTCAGGGAGGCGGTCATCGAAGCGGGGACCATCCGGGCGCGCCCCATCGTGCTCACCGCCGCCGCCGTCGTCATCGGCGGTGCGGTGATGGTCACCGATCCGATCTTCCAGGGTCTGGGCCTGGCGCTGATGACCGGCGCCGTCGTGGCGACACTGCTGACCCTGGTCCTGATCCCGTTGCTGTACGCGGAGGTCTCATGAAAATGCTCGTCGCGGTGGTCGAGAAGGAGCGGCAGCAGGAAGTCCTCGAACTGCTCCGCGAGGCGGCCGTCAAAGGATTCTCCGTCATCCCGAGCGTCTTCGGCAAAGGCGAGACGGGAGCCCACTTCGGCAACCGGGCGTTCCCGGGCGAGAACAGCATGATCCTCGCCCTCGTGTCGCCGGCCGAGTTGGATCAACTGAGTCGCTCGCTCGGGACGTTCGCGACCCGGCTGCGAGCCGAGGAGGCGTTCAAGGTGATCGCCCTCGACGCCGACCTCATCGTCTGAAATGGAGCCCGTCATGCCGATGCACTACGCCATTCGTCTGGTGGCCGGGACGTTCGTCCTGGCCTCGCTGGCCCTGGGGTACTGGGTGAGTCCCTACTGGTTCCTGTTCACCGCCTTCGTCGGCGTGAACCTGATCCAGTCCGCGTTTACCCGGTGGTGCCTGATGGAGAAGATCCTGGCCGCGCTCGGTCTGGCCCGGCCCGAATGAGCCGCGTTCTGGTGGCCGCCGGCCTGGTCGGGCTGGTGGCGCTGAGTGGGGGATGCCGCGCCCGGCCCCCCGAAGCGACCGTCGTCGCGCCTGATTCGACCACGCTGGCCGAAATGCGGGGCGCCGCGGGAGGATTGGCCGGCGGACTGGTTGGGGCGCTCACCGCGGCGCTGGCCCGGGGTGGGCCCGACTCGGCCATCGCCTTCTGCGCCGACTCGGCGCAGGTGTTGACGGCGCGAGCGCAGCGGGAAGGGGTGACGGTCCGCCGGATCGGCACCCGGGTCAGGAACCCGGCCAACCAGCCGGACTCCGTCGAGCGACGGCTGCTCGAGCACCTGGCCGCCGAACGATCGGCCGGGCGACCCCTGCCGGCCGACACCGTGATCGTGGTGGCGGGTGCGGGAGGGTCGGAACTGCGGCTGGTGCGGCCGATCCTGATCGCCGAGGGCTGCCTGGCCTGCCATGGCGATCCGGCGACGATGTCGCCCGGAGTGCGGCAGACGCTGGCGGCGCGATATCCCGGCGATCAGGCGTTCGGCTACCGCCTCGGCGAACTCCGCGGCGCCGTCGTCGTCGCCAAACGGATTCCGCGGACCGACTAGGCCGGTCCGCGGCTGGCCTATCCGTTCGGCCGGTGGCGCGCCGCGCCGCCGGTCTCGACTTGGCCCGGGCCGCCGACCAGCGCGTTCCGGATCCGAAGGAGGTCGACCAGGTTGTCCCGGTCGATCAAACCCCGGAGTCCACCGGCATCGGCCACGGCGACGACGCCATCGCGGAGTCCGTTGAGGCGGGGCAGGAGGTCGGCCAGCTTTTCGCCCGGCGCCACGGTCGCCCCGATCGCGGACATCGACGCCGCCACCGGCGAGGCGGCGCCCCGGGCCGTCAATCCCGCCAGCAGCGAAGCGTCCGTCAGGATCCCCACCACCTGCCCGTTCGCCACCACCGGGTAGTGTCGCTGCGAGCCAGCCAGCGTCAGGTTCACGGCCCGTTCGAGCGGGTCGTTCGGGTCGAGCGCGTCGAAGTTCGTCACCATCGCCGCCGACGCCGGGAGGTCCCCGACCAGGTGCCGGGTTTCCGTTTCCGCCACCTCGAGCCCGCCGCCGATCCACAGGAACAGCGCGATGATCACCAGCACCGGGTTGCCCAGGAGCCCCAGGAACCCGAGGCCGGCCGCGAGGACCCGACCGATCCCGGCCGCGATCCGGGTGGCCCGGAGGGGGCCGATGCGGATGCCCAACGCCGCCCGGAGAACCCGGCCCCCGTCCATCGGAAAGGCGGGGAGCAGGTTGAAGAGTCCGAGCATCAGGTTCTGGCCGGCCACCCGCTGGATCAGGGAGCCATCCGGGCCGAAGGCGGTGGCCAGGTCGAGGGTCTGCCCCGACAGCACCACCGCGCCCCCCGCGACCGCCGCGATCCCGAAACTGACCAGAGGGCCGGCCAGGGCCACCGCGATTTCGTCCCGCGGGCGCTCCGGCATCCGGTCGAGGCGGGCCACGCCGCCGATCGGGAGCAGGGTGATGTCCCGGGTGCCGACCCCTCGGCGGCGCGCCGTGAGCGCGTGGCCCAGTTCATGGAGCACCACTCCACTGAACAGGAGGAGAACCGACGTCACCTCCGTCAGCACGGCGCGCAGGGTTCCCGCGGCGGACCAGGTGCCGACCGCGATCCAGCCGATCAGCAGCAGGAAGGTGAGGTGGAGTTTGAGTTCGATCCCGGCCACGCGACCGATCGGATAGGTCCAACGCATCGGGTACCTCGAGGAAGGGAGCCCGCTCGCGGAGCCTAGGGCCCGACCGCTGAAGTCGGGGTGAAGGTCGGGTGAACCGCCCGGAACGTTCACGGTCGCTTCACCGGCTCCTCTTTCCAAGATAGTTATGCTTGCGAACGTGACCCGGGCTGATTGGCGCCCAGCCGGGCCGCGGAGAGCGAGGACGTCGTGACCAGGAGCGGATTCGTCGACCGGGCCGATGCCGGGTGGCGACTGGCCCGGTTGCTCGAAGGGTATCGAGATCGAGACCCGATCGTGCTCGGCATGGCCCGGGGAGGGCTGCCGGTCGCGGCCGAGGTGGCCCGCCATCTGGGGGCCCGGCTCGACGTTCTTGTGGTTCGCAAGGTCGGAGCGCCGTCCCAGCCGGAACTCGCCATCGGCGCGATCGCCGAGGGGGTCGAACGGATCGATGAGCCGTTGGCTCGGCGGCTGGGCGTTTCCCCGGCCGAGGTAGACCGGATCGTCGCTCGGGAGCGGGTCGAGTTGGCGCGCCGGGAGGCTGCCTACCGGGGGGGCCGGGTTGGCGTCGAGCTGACCGGTCGCTTCGTGATCGTCGTCGACGACGGCCTGGCCACCGGGATGTCGGCGTTGGCGGCCCTCGACTCCGTCCGGAGCCGCCGCCCGGCGGGGTTGGTCTTTGCCGTACCGGTGGCCTCCATGGCCGGCCGGGAACGGGTGGCTTCGGGGTGTGACGACTTCGTGGCGGTGCTCGTTCCGGACGATTTTCGAGCCGTGGGCGAGTGGTACGACGACTTTCGAGCCACCAGCGACGGCGAAGTCATCGAGGCGCTGGCGGAGGCGGACCGCCGCCGGGAGGCCGGGGGCGGGCGCCCGGCGCTGACCGGCCAGCGGATCGTCGTTCCCATCGAGGGAGGGCGGCTGGACGGTCTCCTGACCGTTCCGCCGGCGGCCCGCGGCCTGGTCCTCTTTGCCCACGGCAGCGGCAGCAGCCGGCTCAGTCCCCGGAACGCCTTCGTCGCGGGGGAACTCCAGGCCGCCGGGTTCGCGACCCTGCAGTTCGACCTGCTGACCGAGGCCGAATCGGCCGACCGGCGGAACGTCTTCGACGTCGGGCTGCTTGCCGACCGGTTGATCCGGGCCATCGACTGGGCCGGCCGCGAGCCGGCGGTTGCGGGTCTGCCGGTCGGCCTGTTCGGGGCCAGCACCGGGGCCGCCGCGGCTCTGGCGGCGGCGGCGGCCCGGGTGGAGGCCGTCGGGGCCTGCGTCTCGAGGGGTGGCCGGCCGGACCTGGCCGGCGAGGCCCTGGCCGGGGTTCGGGCGCCGACCCTCCTGATCGTGGGGGGGAGCGACCAGCCGGTGGTCGACCTGAATCGGACCGCCCTGGCCAGGCTGGCGGGGGTGGCGGCCCTGGAGGTCGTTCCGGGGGCGACCCACCTGTTCGAGGAGCCGGGACGGCTGGCGGAGGTGGCCAGGCTCGCGGCGGCGTGGTTCGGGCGGTACCTGGGATCCGGTCCGCCGGGGCAGCTTCGATGACGGGTTTTCTTCGGTTTGGCGGGAGGGTTCGGTGGGGTGGTGTTGGGCCGGGCTCCGGAGCCATCGTCAGGCGTTGACACTCGACGTAAGTCCAGATATCATAAGGGTCTGTCGATTCTGCGGACGGTTCCGCTGGCGTAGCTCAACTGGTAGAGCAGCTGATTTGTAATCAGCAGGCTAAGGGTTCGAGTCCCTTCGTCAGCTTTGAGCGCGCAGAACAGAGGAAGGTGCCGTCGGAACCCCGCGTCGGGTCGAGCGGGGTTCCGTGTCGGAGCGGTTCGCGTTCGTTAGGCGATCGGTGGGGTGGCCGAGTGGCTAATGGCAGCAGACTGTAAATCTGCCGGGCTCACGCTCTACGTAGGTTCGAATCCTACCCCCACCATTGGGAGGACCGAAGGGCGGACGGCGGATTTGATGCGGGTGTAGCTCAGTTGGTAGAGCATCAGCCTTCCAAGCTGAGGGTCGCGGGTTCGAGTCCCGTCGCCCGCTTGAACGTCGGGACGGCAGTACAGCAGGGCGCGGTGCTCGCGTAGCTCAGTCGGTAGAGCACATCCTTGGTAAGGATGAGGTCACCGGTTCGATCCCGGTCGCGAGCTTGGACGGTGGGACCAACGCAAGGGCGGGTCGGACTCGCCCGATGGGACACACGAGGAACGAGACATGGGCAAGGCCAAATTCGAGCGGAACAAGCCGCATGTGAACGTGGGCACGATCGGGCACGTGGACCACGGGAAGACGACGACGACGGCGGCGTTGACGAAGGTGTCGGCGGAGAAGGGGTTGGGCACCTACGTCCCGTA
>JAEUJH010000460.1 GCA_016794825.1 Gemmatimonadota bacterium | reverse complement strand
ATCGAGGTCCACCTGGAAGTAGCTCCGGGTAAAGCCGAAGACGATGCTGGCGTCGTCGGCCTCGGTGAGGAGGGCCTCGAGGTGGAGTCCGGGGTCGCCGGGGACGGCGACGGCGACGATCGGGGTCGAAAGCGCCGCGGTATCGAGGCGGCCCACCAGGAACGCGCGGCGGTTCCGGATGAACGGCATCGGGAGCCAGGTCAAGCGGCCGCCGGTGTCGAGACCTGGCACCGTGGCTCGAAGGCGGGCGGCCATTCGGTTGGCGTCGACCCCGGCGTTGCTCCACCGTCGAAGGCCCGACCCGTCGAGGACCGTCCGGAGCACGCCGACCAGCTCGTCGAGGCCGGCAAAGTCGGCCACGCGAGTGGCCCGATCGGTGGGCAACCGGGGCGGCGCCAGATCGAGAAACTCGGTGGCTTCGTCGACGCCGCCCGACCCGTTGAACCGGCGGATCGCTGAGTTGTAGAACGTTTCGGCGATTTCGCGGTCGGGGGCGGTGTCGATCAGGCCGAGATAGCGCCGGCGGACCGCGGGGACCGGGATCGGCTGCCAGAGCGACAGCCGACCGAGGCGGACGACCAGCTCGGAGATGCTGGCCGGATAGAGGAGCAGCCGGGCCTCGGTGTCGGCGTGGAGGCCGGCCCAGTCCCGCGCTCCGAACCGGCTGATGGCGCTCCGGGTCAGGCGGCGAAACGTCGCCCGATACTCCTCCCAGGCCTGGATGAGGAGATCGGTGGCGAGGCGCGAGACCGGATTGGTATCGATGCGAAGCTCCCCGTGCTGGCCGCGGGGAACCTGCCGGTGACGGACCGGGCCTGTCAAGCAATCCGTGAGGGAGATCATGATCGTCATCGCGATCGTCGCGTGGGTGGTGGGGGTCGGTGCCGGCGGGGTGTTGCTCACGCGGCGTGGCGCCTGGTACGACGGCCTCCGAAAACCCGCGTGGCAGCCGCCGGACTGGCTCTTCGGTCCGGCGTGGACCGCGATCTACCTGGCCGCGGCGTGGGCGTGGTGGCAGGCGTGGGGCCCGGCCGCCGCCCGGCCCGGATTGCAATTGGGGATCGTCGTCGCGTTTCTGGCCAACGGGCTGCTGAATCTCGGCTGGAGCTACCTTTTCTTCTGGCGCCGGCGCCCCGACTGGGCGCTCCTCGAGGTGCGCCTGCTGCTGGTGTCGATCGTCATGCTGATCGCGGTTATCGCGCCGGTGGATCGAGCGGCCGCGTGGTTGATCGTGCCGTACCTCGTCTGGGTCGGTTTCGCGTCGATTCTCAACGCCGCGCTGGTTCGTCTCAACCGACCGTTTGCCGGGACGCGGTAAACGGGGCGCGGTCTCACGGCCCGTTCACGGCCGCCTCATCGGGAAAGGCCGAGCATAGGGGGTGATGACGACGGGAACGGGGGTCCGGTGGCTCGCGCTCGCGGGTCTGGTTGTCGCCACTCCGGTGGTCGGCATACGGCCGGATGTCAGGTCGGCGGACGGCCCCGACACGGTCGGCTTCGAGCGGACGATCCGCGAGGTCCTGGCGGCCGGGCGCCATCCGGCAATGCGGTGGCCGGTCATCGGTGACGCGGCGGCCGTGGTTGAGTCGCTCGCCGTCGCGAACGGATGGCGGTTCCGGTGGACCCGGGCTGGCAAGCCGACCCCCGCGGCAGAGGCGGCCTTGCTGGCCATCCGTCGGGCCAGTGAGTGGGGGCTTGAGCCGGCTGACTACGACGCCGACTCGCTGGTCCGCTGGGCCGAACGACTGCGGCGGAGCGGCGACGCCGACGGGCGGGCCTTGGCGCTTTTCGAGACGGCGCTGTCGGTGGACGTGGCCAGACTGGTCGCCGCTCTCGCCTCGGGACGACCGCCGAATGCCGCGATCGCTCCCGGGCCGCGACCCGGCGCCACCCCGACGAGCCGGGGCCCGGCTCCGCCGCTTCGACTCGCGCGCCTCGTCGATTCGGTGAGCCGGGCGCCGCTGTCGGTGGCGTGGTTCGATCAGCTGGCCGCGCCGACCGACGAGGATCGGGCCCTGCTCGGGTTTCTCCGCCGCTACCGCCGGCTCGCGGCCGACTCGACGGTCGAGTCGCCCGCGTTCGGCGATCGGGTCCTGAAGCCGGGCGGCTCCGATCCCGCGGTGGGGGCGCTGCGGCGGTTCCTCGTGGCGGTCGGCGATCTCGAGCCGGCCGGGGCGGCATCGGCGACGGCTACGTCGGAGTATGGCGACGACCTGGTTGCCGGGGTTCGTCGGTTCCAGGCGCGCCACGGGCTCGACGTCGACGGCGTCGTTGGCCGCGCCACCGCCACCGCGCTGGGGCGCCCGTTGTCGGATCGAGTTCGCCAGATCGAGTTGGCGCGCGAGCGCCGGCGGTGGCTCCCAAGGCCGCTGCCTCTCCCGACCATCGTCGTCAACGTGCCCGCGTTCGGCCTCGTGGCCATCGACTCGAGCGGCGAACGGCTCTCGATGGCGGTCGTTGCCGGCCAGGCGCGAGATCACGAGACCCCGACGTTCTCCGCGTGGCTTTCCCGGGTGGCGTTCCGGCCGTGGTGGGAGGTGCCGACCTCGATCATGAAGGCCGAGATCCGACCGAAGGCGCTGCGTGATTCGACGTACCTGGCGCGCGAAGGGATGGAGTTGTGGCTCGGCGACGAGGTGGTGCCGGCCACCCGCCAGTTTGTCAGGCGAATTGGGCAGGATGTGCGGGTCCGGCAGCGTCCCGGCCCCCGCAACGCGCTCGGACGCGTGAAGTTCCTCTTACCGAACCCGCACTCCGTGTTCCTTCACGATACCCCGGCCCGCGGGTTGTTTGCCCGGTCGCGCCGGGACTTCAGCCATGGGTGCATTCGGGTGGCGGAGCCCGGGCAGCTGGCGTGGTTCGTGCTTCGAGACCAAGTTGGGTGGACGGCCGACCGGGTGACGGAGGCAATGGCGGGTGAAGAGACCTTCGAGGTCGATCTCCCGCGGCCGATTCCGGTGTTCGTGTTCTACCAACCCGTGACCGTCGGGGCCGGCGGCTCGATCCACTTCGCGCCCGACAGCTACGATCTCGATCGGAGGCTCGACATGGTGCTCCGCGCCGGATATCCCTATCGGACTTCGCTGCCGTGAGGATGCGCGCCGTGGGTCGCGGCGGCGCGGCCCTGACGCTCGGGATCCTGGCGGCGACCGGACTCTCCCCGGCTGGTCCAGTCCTGCCTAACGCCGAAGCCCGGTCCGATTCCCTGGTCGTCGATTCGGGGCTCCTGGGTCGGAGCGGCAATCTCCGCTTCCTGTTGGCCCATCCAGCGCGGACCCTCGATGGGGCGTTGCGTCAACTGGTGC
Organism: Gemmatimonadota bacterium; assembly: GCA_016794825.1. Taxonomy (GTDB): domain Bacteria; phylum Gemmatimonadota; class Gemmatimonadetes; order Gemmatimonadales; family GWC2-71-9; genus SHZU01. The sequence continues at coordinate 1,745 of JAEUJH010000460.1, read as the reverse complement.
CGGCCGGGCTGGCGGGGCGTCCCGGGGTCCACCCGCTCGTGGCCACGGCGCCCGACGGCGACTCGGTGGTACTGGTGACGCTGCTCCCCTTCGATCGGAAGACGGGCGACCGCCTGGGCGAGTATCGGATCGGGTCCTGGCCGGCGGAGCGGGCCGTCGCCTCCCCGACCGCGGGCACCCCCAAGCGGGCTCGGCCACTTCCGGCCGGGTTCATCGAAGTCACCCCGGCCAGCCGGGGCATCCGGGTCTCGAAGCTGTTCCGGTTCGAGGACTTCCTCACCCACGACCAGCGGGCCATCTGGCCCAAGTACCTGCTCCTCGACCCGCGGCTGGTGGACAAGCTCGAGCTGATCGGCCAGCGCCTGGCCCAGTCGGGACGCAGCAACTCGCTGCGGGTCATGTCCGGCTTCCGGACACCGCAGTACAACGCGCTGGGCGTCGGTCCGCGCTGCGGACGGGCGCGGGACAGCCGCCACATGTACGGCGACGCCGCGGACGTCTACGTGGATGCGGACGGAAACGGCGTGATGGACGATCTCGATGGCGACGGACGGGTGACGATCGCGGACGGTCGGTACCTGCTCGGCGTGGCCGAAGCCGTCGAGCGCGAGCATCCGGAACTGGTCGGGGGGCTGTCCGCGTATCGGGCCAATCGGGTGCATGGCCCGTTCCTCCACGTCGACGCGCGAGGGGTCAGGGCCCGCTGGTAGGCTCAGGTCTCGAGATGCTCGACCAGGGCGCCGGTGGTCTGACGGAGGAGCTGGGCAATGACGGTCGCGATCGCGAGCGTCACCTCGAAGGCGAGCGTCGGATGGTTGGCGCCGAGCCGGTGGAACTCGTGCTTCGTCAGGACCAGCAGATCGGTCGGTTCGGCCGCGATGGCCGTGGCGCTCCGGGCGGCGCCGTCGAGGAGAGACATCTCGCCGACCAAACGACCGCGCGGCACGCGGGCCACGACCCGGTCCTGATCGGCGAGGTCGTGCTTGTGGATTTCGAGCCCGCCTGACAGGACCACGGCCATGAAAGCGTCGTGGTCACCCTCCTTGAACAGAACTCGCCCGGCGTCGAGTCGATAGCGCCGGAGGTGGACTGCGAGTGACTGAATTTGCTGCCAGGTGAACCGGCGGGCCCAGTCGGTTTCGTCGAGCAGGTCAGCCCGTTCCTCAGGGCCGGATGGCACCAGCGTGGCCCCACGGGTGACCAGGGTCTCGTGAGCGGTCGGGTCCGGGGGGATCAGGTGGCTCGCCATACATCCGGAGAGTATCGGCCGTCCGGGGCGGTTGCTGAGAGCGGATCAGGGGTTGTCGCCCACCGCCCGTCCGACCTCGATGGTCCGGCCGTCCTTGCGGGGAAACCGCGCGAAAATCTCCACGATCCGGGCCAGATCGGCCTTGGCGTCGGCGGTCGTCTCGACCGGAGGCAGGATGCCGATGACCCGCCGGCTCCAGTCGAGGTAGACCGGGATGATCGCCGCTCCCGATCGGGTGGCCATCCAGTAGAATCCGCTCTTCCACCGGGCGCCGAGGGTCCGGGTTCCTTCCGGCGCGATGCCGAGCAGGATCTGGTCGGACCGGTCGATCTCGGCCACCACCTGATCGATCACCCCGCGAGGGTTCTGCCGGTCGATCGGAATCCCGCCCAGCCACTTCATGATCGGACCCAGCGGAAACCGGAAGAGTTCCTTCTTGCCGATGTAGCGGACCCGGAGGTTCCAGGTAAAGACCAGGCCGATCGCGATCAGGAAA
>JAEUJH010000038.1 GCA_016794825.1 Gemmatimonadota bacterium | reverse complement strand
GAGCACGACTTCTCGCTCAAGCCGATGAACTGCCCGTCGCACTACCTGATGTACCAGAGCAAGCGCCACTCGTACCGCGATCTGCCGCTCCGCTACAGCACCTACGACGTGCTCCATCGGAACGAGGTGTCGGGCGCGCTGTCGGGCCTGACCCGGGTCCGGCAGTTCCAGCAGGATGACTGTCACGTCTTCCTGACGGAGGACCAGATCGCCGCCGAGGTTCGGCGGCTCACCGCGTTCATTCTCGGCTATTACGAGACGTTCGGCCTGACGGCCACGCTCAAGTTCGCCACCCGGCCGCCCGAGCGGGTCGGGGACGACGCCATGTGGGACCGGGCGGAAGCGGCGCTCCGGGCGGCGCTCGAGGCCACCGGGCAACCCTACGAACTCAAGCCGGGCGACGGGGCGTTCTACGGGCCGAAGATCGACTTCGACGTCTCCGATTCGATCGGCCGCAAGTGGCAGCTCGGCACCATCCAGCTCGACTACGCGGCGCCCGATCGGTTCGACCTGACGTACGTGGGCGAGGACAACGCGCCCCATCGGCCGGTGGTCATCCACCGGGCGGTGAGCGGGTCGTTCGAGCGCTTCATGGCCATCCTGATCGAGCACTTCGCGGGCGCCTTCCCGGTGTGGCTGGCGCCGGAGCAGGTCCGGGTGCTGCCGATTTCGGATCATCAGCGCGAGGCGGCGGACCGGCTCACCCGGCAGCTCCGCGCCGCCGGGATCCGGGCCACGCTCGATGCCGGAAACGACACCCTGAACTACCGGATCCGTCAGGGCGAGGTGATGAAGGTCCCGTATCTCGCGGTCGTCGGTCAGCGCGAGGCGGACGGCGGCACCGTGGCGGTCCGGACCCGGGGCAGCGGGTCGAAGCAGGACGTGATGACGGTGGCCGAGTTCCTGGAGAAGGTGGGGATGGAAAACCGGACCCGGGCGCGGGTCCCCTGAGGACCAAGGCGGGAGGGACTGACATGCACCGGGACGTCGAGGGTCGCGGCGGAGTTCGGCGGTGACGACCCTCGATCGGCTCCGAGCCGGCCTGGCGGATCGGTACGAGGTCGAGCGCCAGATCGGTGAGGGCGGGATGGCCACCGTCTTCCGGGCCCTCGATCGAAAGCACGGCCGGCCCGTGGCCATCAAGGTCCTCCGACCGGAACTGGCCGCGGCCATGGGATCGGACCGGTTCGTCCGCGAAATCGAACTCGCCGCCAAGCTGCAGCACCCGCACATCATTCCGCTCTACGATTCCGGGGTCACCGACGGGGTCGGCTACTACGTCATGCCGTTCGTCGACGGCGAGTCCCTCCGCGAACGGCTCGACCGGGAGGGGCGGATCCCGTACGACCAGGCGGTCGAGTTGACCCGGGAAGTGGCGAGCGCCCTGAGCTACGCGCACGGGCAGGGCATCGTCCACCGCGACATCAAGCCGGAGAACATCATGTTGTCCGGCGGTCACGCCGTGGTGGCGGATTTCGGGATCGCCCGGGCGGTCGACGCGGCCAAGGGCCCGTCGTCCAATCTGACCGGGATCGGGTTCGTGGTGGGCACGCCGGCGTACATGAGCCCGGAACAGGCCACTGCGAGCGAGGTCGATGCCCGGAGCGACCAATACAGCCTCGGGTGCGTGTTCTACGAGATGGTGACCGGCCGCCAGCCGTTTGCGGGTGCGAGCTCGCAGGCCGTGCTGGCGCAGTCGCTCACCGGGCCGCGCCCGAAGCTGACCAGGCTGATCCGCGATACCCCACCCAAAGCCGACGCCGTGGTGGCCCGCGCGCTCGACGGCGACCCGGCCAAGCGGTTCGAGTCGGTCGGGGCGTTCGCGGAGTCGCTCCTGACCGCGGGCGAGGGCGGCGCGACGGTCGCGCGGCGGACCCGGCGTCTGGCCGGGGCCGCGGTGGTGCTCGCCGTGGCCCTCGTGGTTACGCTCGGCCTCTGGCTCACCGGGCGGGGGGAGACCGCCGGTCCGATTCGTCAGGAGGCGGCGACGATCGCCGTGCTGCCGTTTTCCGCGACGGGATCGGGAGTCGCCGAACTCGGCGAGGGCATGGTCGACCTGCTGACCACGAACCTGAACTCGGTCGGCGGGGTGCGAGCCGTGGACCCGCGCCTCGTCCTGTCGCGATGGCGCCGGGCCGGGGGCGAGGCGATCGACGTGAGCGCGGCGGTGCAGATGGCGCGCGACCTGAAAGCGACCAGCGTGGTGGTGGGCAGCCTGGTCGGGACGGGTTCGCGGGTCCGGATCACGGCCACGCTGCACGGGCCCGACGGCGTCGAGCTGGCCGGGGCCCAGGTCGACGGCCCGCAGGACAGCGTGCTCACGCTGGTGGACGACCTCAGCGCCGAACTGGTCCGGGACATCTGGCAGTCCAGCGAGCCCGTTCCATCGCTGCGAGTGAGCGGCATCACGACGAACTCGCTCGAGGCGATGCGGGCGTATCTGGCCGGCGAGCGGGCGTATCGACGGGCCAACTGGGACAGCGCCCGGGTCGCCTACACCCGCGCGGTCGAACTCGATTCGACGTTCAGTCTCGCCAACTACCGCCTCGCGGCCACGAACGGGTGGACCGGCGGATACGGCGGCCCCGCCACGCGCGCGGCCAGCGCGGCCGCGATGCGGTTCGGGGCGCGGCTTCCCGCCCGGGAACGAGCGCTGGTGCTGGCCAACGACCTGTTCAGCCGGGGCCGGGTCGAAGCTGCCGACTCGATGCGGAGCTACCTGGCCCGGTTTCCTGACGATGTGGACGCCTGGTTCGTGCTGGGCGAGTCGTTGTTCCACGGCAAAGCCATCAACGGGCTCGCCCCGGATTCGCTCCGGGTTCCGTTCGACCGGGTTCTCGCCCTCGACTCGTCGCTCACCCCGGCCGCCATTCATCCGCTCGAGCTGGCGATCACCTACGGCGACTCGGTCGGCGTGGCCCGGTACGTGGCGACGATGCGGCGGGCCGGGGCCGAGGCCGAGGCGGCGGCGTACGACGCGGCCGCGGAGCTCGCCTCCGGTCGGGGGCGGGCCCCGGCCGAACTGCTGCCGCTCATCGGGATGCGGCAGGGTGCGATCGGCGCCGCGATCTGGGGCCTCGGGGCCGGTGAAAGCCTCACGACGGATTCGATGCTGGCCCGAGTCGATCGGGTCATCGGCTCGATGCTCGGCGTGTTGCCCCCTGGGGTCAGAAACCAGATGCAGCTGACCCGGGCGATCGCGGCGGCCGGGTTCGGGCGCTTCGACCAGGCCACCGTCCTGGCCGATTCCCTGGGCCAGGCCGACCCGAATCTCGGCTTTACCGCGTACCTGTATCCGGCCCTGCTCGGCCTTTTACCGGATTCCATCGCGGCTCGGACGATCGATCGGCTCCTGACCGCCCCGCGGGTCCATCCGATGCAGGTTCACTCGGTCATCAGTCTGCTCATCGGCAAAGGACAGCACGCCCCGGCCGAACGCCTGGCCGACAGCCTCCTGGCCCGGGATTCGGTGGCCGTCGGGCCGTACCTCCGCGGGCTCCTGACCGCGGCCAAGGGCCGGGTGGCGCTGGCCCGAGGCGATACGGCCGCCGGGATCCGGCTGCTCCGGGACGGGCTTCGAGACGCCGGCGGAGACAATCAGTTCCTGTCGGCGCCGGCCCGGCTGGCGCTGGCGGAGGCGCTCGCCAACAACCCCGCCACCCGGGCCGAGGGGCTGCGTCGGCTGGAGTTCGGCTTCGACGGGGATGGCGGGGTCAAGGCGTACACCTGGCTCCTCCGGGGTCGGGCTCTCGAAGCGGCCGGCGACAAGCCGGGGGCCGTCCGGGCCTATTCGCGGTTTCTCCGGTGGTGGGACCGTCCGAGCCCGGGGGCGGAACGGCTCCCGAACGAGGCCCGGCAGGCGCTCCGGGCCCTGACCGGCGAGGGGCAATCCCTGACCACTCCGGCGCCCCGTTAGGCGTGGAGCCGGCGGGGCCACGCGGTTATTTTAGGGTCACCCTGAATTCGAAAGAACCTTCCGATGTCCGACGCCACTACTCCCGTCATCCTGGCCGGTTGCCGCACCGCGATCGGCAAGTATCTCGGCGGCCTGGCCGCCTTTTCCGCCCCGAAGCTCGGAGCCGTCGTCATCAAGGAGGCCATTGCCCGGTCCGGGATCGATGCCGCCGCGATCGACGAAGTCATCATGGGGCACGTGCTCCAGGGTGGCACCGGCCAGGCGCCGGCCCGGCAGGCCATGATCTTTGCCGGCGTCAACGGCGTGGTGCCCGCGGTGACGATCAACAAGGTCTGCGGGTCCGGCCTCAAGGCGGTCATGCTCGCCGCCCAGTCGATCCGCGCGGGTGACAACCAGGTGGTGGTGGCCGGCGGGATGGAGTCGATGTCGAACGCCGCGCACTACCTCCACGGGATCCGCGGCGGCGTCAAGATCGGCAACCAGACGATGGTCGACGGGATGATCCACGACGGCCTCTGGGACGTCTACGGCAACGTCCACATGGGCAACCTGGCCGAGTACACCGCCCAGAAGGGCAACGTCACCCGGCAGGAGCAGGACGAGTTCTCGGCCGGGAGCCAGCGCAAGGCCGCGGCCGCGATCGAGGCGGGCAAGTTCGCCGCCGAAATCGTCGGGGTGGAAATCGCCGCCAAGACGGGTACCACGCTCTTCACGCAGGACGAGGGGCCGCGGAAGGACACCACGGCCGAGGGGCTGGCCAAGCTCAAGCCGTCGTTCCAGAAGGACGGCACCGTCACCGCCGGCAACGCGTCGACCCTCAACGACGGCGCCAGCGCGGTCGTGGTGGCGTCGCTGGCGTACGCCAAGGCGCACGGGCTCAAGCCGCTGGCCAAGGTCACCGGCTACGCCACCGGCGGCGGGGAACCGAAGGACCTCTTCTTCGCGCCGATCTTCGCGGTCCAGAACCTCATGAAGAAGGCCGGCACGAAGATCGGCGACTACTCGCTGATCGAGGCCAACGAGGCCTTCGCGTCCCAGTGCATCGTCGACGGGCGCGGCCTCAACTGGGACTGGGATCGGGTCAACGTCAACGGCGGCGCCATTGCCCTGGGTCATCCGATCGGGGCGAGCGGGACGCGGGTGCTGGTGACGCTGCTCCACGCCATGCGGGATCGCAAGGCCGCGACCGGCCTGGCGACGCTCTGCCTGGGTGGCGGAAACGCCGTGGCGCTGTCGGTCGAAGCGCTCTGAGTCAGCCGATGTCCGACGCGACCAGCGCGCGGTCCCGGGTCGGGGCCGTCGCCTGGTCGCTCGCGTTCATGGTCCTGGGCTACGTCGGGATGCTGTCGCTGGCCGGCGCGGGGCTGGCGTGGCTCGCGGCGGATCGGCCCGGCCAGCCGCTGAGCCTGGGCTGGGCCACCGCCATCCAGGCCGGCTCCGGGATCCTGGTCTACGGGCTGCTCACCTGGGCCATGGGGCGCCGGGCCATGGGGCTCTCCCGGGC
>JAEUJH010000438.1 GCA_016794825.1 Gemmatimonadota bacterium | reverse complement strand
GCTCGCCGCGGGTGCGGAGGAGGGCGCCCAGCAGTTGCCCCGCCTCCGCCGTCGGGAACCCCGACCCGCCGCGCGCGCGCCGGGCATAGATACCCTCGGCCAACACGACGGCGCTGTCGAGATCCCCGGCGAGCCAGTGGGTGCGGGCGTATTCCATGACCACCGCCTCGGCGAGTTCGGCGGGCGGGGCCGGGTGGGCCGCCACGATCCGCATGGCCCGCACCAGGCTGGTGCGTTGGGTGGCCGTGTCGCCCCGGAGGCGGGCGGTCGAACCCCGGAGCCACAGGTGCCGGGCCACGGTCAGGCTGTTGGGCCCGGTCGCTCGTTCCACGATCCGGAATGCTTCCCGTCCCAACGAGTCGGCCGTCGCGCCCGACGCGGCCCGGTTCGACACCAGCGCCCACAGCACCGTCGCCTTGGCCGGGACGTCCGGATCGGGCAGGGAGTCGAGCAGCGCGAGCGCCTCCCGGAGCAATCGAACGCCGTCGGTCCGGTCGCCGCTGGCCGCGAGCTGGAGGCTGCCTAACGCCGCCATCGCTTCCGCCCGGGTATCGGGCGCCGCGCCGCCGGCGGTGGCCCGGTCGAGCGCGGTCCGCGCCGCGGCCACCGCGTCCGCGGCCCGGCCCTGACCGGCCAGCGAACCGGCGGTGGCGAGCAACAGTTGCGACTCCACTCCGGCCCGAATGGCTGCCCAGGGATAGGGCGGCACCAGGCCGAATTGGTCGAGGAGCAGGCCGTAACGATCCGGCCGGCCGGCATCGAGCGCGGCCACCTCCACCGCCGCGGCCGCCAGCGCCGCGTCGGCGGCGGCCCAGTCCTGCCGCTCGATGGCGGCCGCCGCTCGAGCCGCCAGGACGGTGGCGCCGGCCAGGCCTGGGCCGAAGGTCGCCGCGGCCTTCCGCTCCATGGCCGCGAACTCCCGGGCCGCCTCGGTCGGGCGCTCCTGGCTCTGGTAGACGAGCCCGAAGAGATGATGGAGGACGACGTTGATTTCGGGGTCGTCCGTCGTCACGGCGTCGATCCGGCCCGCCGCGGAGTCGATCAGCGCGCCGACCGTGGCACCCGGACCGAGCCGAGGCGCCCGGAACGCGGCCAGCGGAGCGGAGGCGCCGATCACTTGCTGGAGGAAGGTTGCGACCTTGGTGGCCCGCCGCGCCTGGATCGTGGCTTCCCGGGCCTGCCAGGCCGACACCGCGGTTCCCCCGATCAGGGCCGCGGCGGCCACGATCGATGCCGCCACCGTGGCCCGCCGCCGCCGCACGAACGTGCTGAATCGGTACCAGGCGGTGTCGGGGCGGGCGGTGACCGGGAGGCCCTTCAGGTAGCGCCGGAGGTCGTCGGCCAACGCGTCGACGCTCGAGTAACGGCGCTCCGGCTCGATCCGCAGCGCCTTGAGGACGACGGCATCCAGCTCGCCGGCCAGGAGACGCTTGAGCCGCTCCACCGAACCGACACCCATGGTGGCCGCCGCGGTCGGCGCCGGATCCGCGCTGGGTGGGGGCAACGGACCGGTCGACAGCGCGGCCAGCAATTCGGCTGGCGACACCAGCTCGTCGGTGAGCGGGCTCTTGCCGGTCAGCAGCCGGTAGAGGACCAACGCCAGCGAATACACGTCGGTGGCGGTCGAGGCCCGCTCGCCCCGGAGCTGCTCCGGGCTGGCGTACGCCGGCGTGATGGCGGGGGTGCCCGGCTGGGTCAACTCCCGGCCGTCGGCCCGAATCAGTCGGGCGATGCCGAAATCGAGCAGCTTCGCATGCCCGTCCTGGGTGACCAGGATGTTGCTCGGCTTGATGTCGCGGTGGATGACCAGCTGGCGGTGGGCGTACTGGACCGCGTCGAGTACCTGACGGAAGAGGTCGAGGCGGGCTCGCAGCCCGAGCTGATTCGACTCGCAGTACCGATCGATGGCCACGCCGTCGACGTACTCGAGGACGATGTACGGGATCCCGTCGTCGGTGACCCCGCCGTCGAGCAGGGCGGCGATGTTGGGGTGCTGGAGGGCCGCCAGGATCTGCCGTTCGTGGCGGAACTGGCTGACCAGTTCCGGGACCCCGAGGCCGAGCCGCAGGGTCTTGATCGCCACCCGCTGTTCGAACTCGGCGTCGATCCGGGACCCCTCGTAGACCGTGCCCATGCCGCCCCGCCCGATCTCCCGGACCACCTGGTACCGGCCGATGGCGCGGCCGACCAGGGATCCGGACTGACCGCCCGGCTCGGCCAATGACGACAGCCCGAGGATCGCGGGTCGGTCGAGCAGGCCCCCGCCGCTCTCGGCGGCGCCCAGGAGGCTCTCGACCTGGCGCCGGACCCAGGGGTCGAGATCCGGCCGGTCGAGGGCCCGGGCGCGTTCTTCGGGGGGCAGGTCGAAGACCTCGTTGAACACGGTCTTGATTTCAGTCCATCGTTCCTTCACCCGACACCTCGGTCGCGGGGTCTATCGGCAAGGCGCAAAGGAGCCGGGGCGCTGGCTCATCGCGGGGGCACGGCGGCAATTGTACCGCCGGAACGGCCGGTTGCGGGGTGCGGGGCCCCCAAGGCGACCCGGCGCCCCGGGGGCGCCCAGCCCTTGCTCGAAACCCCTAAGTCCGCTAGTTTGCAGGGCTTATGTTCGACGACCTGTCGTCAAAACTGACCGACGCCCTCAAGCGGCTGGCCGGCAAGGGTGTTCTCAGCGAAGACGCGGTCAAGGAAGGGCTGCGCGAAATTCGCCGAGTCCTCCTCGAGGCCGACGTCAGCTTCGAGTTGACGCGCCAGTTCCTCGAGCGGGTTCAGGAAAAGGCCGTCGGCGTCGCGCAGTTGAAGGGCGTCAAGCCGGGCCAGCAACTCGTCAAGATCGTCTATGACGAGTTGGTCTCGATGCTCGGCGAAAAGCAGGCGCCGATCGCCTTTGCCTCGGTGCCCCCGACCATCATCCTGATGGTGGGGCTCCAGGGCTCGGGCAAGACGACGACGGCCGGCAAGCTGGCCAAGCGCCTCAAGCTCGAGCAGAAGGCGCCGTTCCTGGTGGCCGCCGACGTCTATCGTCCGGCCGCCGTCGAACAGCTAGCCACGCTGGCCCGTCAGGTGGATGTCGGTTTCCACGGCGAGCCGGGCAAGACCGACGTGGCGGGCATCGTCAAGCGCGGGATCGAAGCGGCCCAGAAGGCGCGGGCCCGGTCGGTCATCGTCGATACCGCCGGACGGCTGCAGATCGACGACGAGATGATGGCCGAGCTTGCCAAGCTCAAGGCCGCCATCAAGCCGCACGAGATCCTGCTGGTGGCCGACGGAATGACGGGTCAGGACGCGGTCCGGATCGCCAAGGGCTTTCACGATGCCCTGGCCGTCACCGGGGTCGTCCTGACCAAGATGGACGGCGATGCTCGCGGCGGCGCGGCGCTCTCGGTGTACGGGACGACCGGCGCGCCGATCAAGTACGTCGGCGTCGGCGAGGGACTCGACGCGCTGGAGCCGTTCCGGCCCGACCGGATGGCCGGCCGGATTCTCCAGCAGGGCGACGTCCTCAGTCTCGTCGAAAAGGCCCAAGGGGCCATCGACGAGAAGGAGGCCGAGAAACTCGCCCGGAAGGCGATGTCGAAGAAAGGCCTGGACCTCCAGGACTTTCTGACGGCCATGAAGCAGATGCAGAAGATGGGGCCGTTGAAGAACGTGCTGGGCATGCTGCCGGGCGTGAACGCCCAGGTGCTCAAGAACGCCAACGTCGACGACCAGCGGGTCAAGCACCTCGAGGCGATCGTCCTGTCGATGACGCCGGCGGAGCGGGCCGACCCGGATGTGATGAATGGCTCCCGCCGCCTCCGGGTGGCCAAGGGGTCGGGACGAACGGTTCAGGAAGTGAACCAGCTGCTGAACCAGTTCAAGCAGATGCAGAAAATGATGAAGGGCGCCGGAAAACCGGGGATGCGGCTGCCGTTCGGACGTGGTGGTGGTTTCCCTGGAATGAACTGAGGATTGCACATGGCTACTCGCATTCGGCTTCGCCGCGTTGGTCGGAAAAAGGTCCCGCTCTACCGAATCGTGGTGGCGGACCAGGACAAGGCCCGGGATGGTCGCTTCATCGCGATCCTCGGCACCTACGATCCCCGCGCCGCGGACGACAAGCAGGTGACTCTCGACGTCGAAGCCGCCAAGGCCTGGGTCGGGAAGGGCGCCACCCCGTCGGAGACGGTCGGCGCCATTCTCAAGAAGGCCGGCGTCGGCGCGTGACGACCGAACCCGCCCGCCACCTGGTGGTCGGGCGGTTGCGGAAGCCGCACGGTCTCAAGGGAGAGTGTACGGTCTTCCCGCTGACCAGCGATCCGGAGGCGGTGTTCGCCAAGGGCCGCGCGGTCTGGCTGATGAAGTTGAACGGTGAACTGGTCCAGGGCCCCCTGATCGTCGATCGGAGCCGGGCCTATCACCGCGAGTGGCTGGTGGCGTTCAAGGGGTATCCGGAGCGGAGCGCGGTGGAGGGCTGGAACGATCTCCTCCTCTCCGCCCCGGCCGACACCCTCCGCCCGCCCGACGACGGGGAGGTCTACCTCCACGAGTTGACCGGGTTCTCGGTGGTCGACGAGACGGGGCAGGCGCTCGGAATCGTCACCGCGGTCGACGAGGTCGTCACCGGCGTGCTGCTGGAAGTGCAGGGCAAGAAGCGGGAGTTCGTGCTCCCCTTCCGGAAGGAGTTCGTGGTTGGCGTCGACCGGGAACGGCGGCGGCTCGACGTGAAGCTGCCGGAGGGCATGGTCGAGTGACGGCCCAGGTGATCAACGTGATCACCCTGTTTCCGGAGGTGGTGGCGCCGGCGGTCGGGGTCAGCATCCCGGCCCGGGCGGCGGAAAAGGGGCTGGTCGAGTTTCGGTTGGTGCAGCTCCGGGATTTCGCCACCGATCGGCATCGGACGGTCGACGACACGCCCTATGGAGGCGGCGCCGGCATGGTCCTCAAGCCGGAGCCGATCTTCGCCGCCGTCGAGTCGCTGCCCGCGCGGGGCAAGGTCGTGGTGATGTCGGCCCGAGGCCGGCCCCTCACCCATCGAGCGGTGGTGCGGTACTCGCTCGAACCGGTGCTCACGATCGTCTGCGGGCACTACAAGGACATCGACCAGCGGGTGGTCGATGGATTGGAGGCGGACGAGGTCTCGATCGGCGACTTCGTCCTGAGCGGGGGCGAACCCGCCGCGATCTGCCTCATCGACGCGGTGGTTCGGCTGCTGCCCGGCGCGCTGGGCGACCACGAGTCGGCGGCCTCCGATTCGCACTACGACGGGCTGTTGAGCCCGCCGAGCTATACCAGGCCGCCGGAAATTCGCGGCCTCGCCGTGCCCGAGGTGCTTCGGGGCGGCAATCACGCCGCCATCGCGGCGTGGCGACAGGAACAGGCGGAGCGACTGACCGCCCAACGGCGACCCGATCTCTGGGCCGCCTGGCAACGGGAACACGAACACGACCCGGAGTCGTAGCGCTCGAGGCGCCGACTTCTCGACTCAAGGAGGACGACCATGGCCACCACGCTCGCAACGATCACCCGGGAAGGGCTCAAGACCGGGATTCCCAATTTCGCTCCCGGCGACACCATCAAGGTGATGGTCCGCGTTCGCGAGGGCGACAAGGAGCGGCTCCAGGCCTTCGAGGGCGTCTGCGTGGCCCGCAAGGGCGGCGGGATCGACGAGACCTTCACCGTCCGGAAGATCTCGGCCTCGGTCGGGGTCGAGCGGATCTTCCCCCTCCACAGCCCCTCCATCGCCTCCATCGACATGGTGCGCCGGGGCCGGGTCCGTCGGGCCAAGCTCTACTACCTCCGTCGGCTCAGCGGCAAGGGCGCCCGGATCAAGGAAAAGCGCGAAATCGTCCAGGACTGAACCGGCTCCGGCCGGACCTGAACGGGGCGGGCCTTCCGAGGCCCGCCCCGTCTGTTTTTCCCCCGGTTGCAACATTCCGCCGACTCGACCCGTCTTACTCTCGGTAACCGAGAGGAAATCATGGGCACCGACAGCTCCGTCATTCGCGGCACCCTCGACATGCTGATCCTCAAGACCCTGCAGGCCAACCCGATGCACGGGTGGGGAATCTCCGAGTTGATCCAGACCCGGTCCGCCGACGCCCTCCGGGTGCCCCAGGGGTCCCTGTACGCCTCCCTCCACCG
>JAEUJH010000429.1 GCA_016794825.1 Gemmatimonadota bacterium | reverse complement strand
CGGGATCGTAACTTCCTGTTGGAGGCGGGCGACGGCCGCCGCTTCGTGGTCAAGGTGGCGAACGCCCAGGAGGATCGTTCGGTCCTCGAGCTGCAGCACGATGCCCTGACCCGGATCGCCGAACGGGCGCCCGAGCTGGAGCTGCCTCGGGTGGTCCCGTCGGCGTCGGGGTCGCCGCTCACCACCCTGACGCTCGCGGGTCGGCCCCATCTGGTCCGGCTCCTGACCTGGGTGCCAGGCGTCCCGTTGGCCCGCGTCAATCCCCGTACCCCGACGCAACTGCACTCGCTGGGCCGACTGCTGGCCCGGCTGCACGACGCGCTCGAGGGGTTCGAGCATCCCGCCGCGGGCCGATCGCTCAAGTGGGATCTCGCGCACGCCGCCTGGATCGAGCGATACTGGGATCGGCTCGCCAGCCCGGAACGCCGGGCCCTGGCCGAGCGGATGTTCCGGCCGTTCCGCGAACAGGTGGCGCCTCGGTGGGGCGACCTGCCGAAGAGCGTCATCTACGGCGACGCCAACGACTACAACGTGCTGGTCTCGGAGAATCCGACCGAGCCGCGCTCGGTGGTCTCGGTCATCGACTTCGGCGACATGGTCCGCTCGGCCACCGTCGGCGATCTGGCCATCGCGATCGCCTACTCGATCCTCGATCTCGACGATCCGTGGGCCGGTGCGGTGGCGATGGTGGAAGGCTACGCCGCCGTCCGCCGGCTCAACGATCTCGAGCTGTCGGTCCTCCATCCGCTGATCTGCGCCCGGCTGGTGGTCAGCGTGGTCAACTCGGCGGTGCAGCGGGCGGAAGCGCCGGGCAACGAGTATCTGTTCGTGAGCGAGGCGCCGGTCTGGCGCCTGCTCGAGAAGCTGTCGACCATCCATCCGCGGCTCGCCACCTATCGGCTCCGGGCGGCCGCCGGGATCGAAGCCTGCCCCGCCACCGCCCGGGTAGTGCGCTGGATCGACCGGCACCACGGCACGGTCGTGCCGGTCATCGCCACCGAGGCGGGCGTGCTGCCGCCCCGGGTGGACCTCTCGATCGGCAGCGAGTTCCTGAGCGACTTCCGCCTGATGGCCGACGAGCCGGCCATGACCCGGAAGATCACGGCGCTCCGCGAAGCCGTCGGGGCCCGAGTGGCCATCGGCGAGTACGACGAGCCCCGGCTCCTCTACACCTCGGAGCTGTTCCGCACCGTCGGGTGGGAGGGTTCGGAGTGGCGGACCGTGCACATCGGGCTCGACCTCTTTTCGGGAGCCGGCTGTCCGGTGCGGACGCCGATTGCCGGCCGGGTCCGGAGCGTTCGGAACAACGCCGGTCCCCGCGACTATGGCCCCACGGTCATCGTCGAGCATCAGGTCACCGACGAGGACGGCAGTCCGTTCACGTTCTTCACCCTGTACGGCCACCTCGACCTGGAGTCGCTGTCCGGCGTGCATCCGGGGCAGCCGCTGGCGGCGGGCGCCACGGTCGGCCGGCTCGGCGGACCGCACGTCAACGGCGGGTGGTCGCCCCATCTCCATTTCCAGATCGTGGTCGACCTCCTCGATCGGGAGGGCGAATTTCCCGGCGTCGCGCGACCGAGCGAGCGGGCGGTGTGGACCAGCCTGTCGCCCGCGCCCCATCGGCTGGCGGGCGTCGCCGACACGCGGCGACGGGTCGGTCTCGACGAGGCGGCCATCGTGGCGCGACGGAAGCGGCTCCTCGGCCCCAACCTGAGCATCGCGTATCGACGGCCCCTCCACATCGTGCGCGGCTGGATGCAGCACCTCTACGACGCCGAGGGGCGCCGCTACCTCGACGCGGTCAACAACGTGCCCCATGTGGGGCACAGCCATCCCCGCGTGGTGCAGGCCGGCCAGCGCCAGATGGCGGTGCTCAACACCAACACCCGCTACCTCCACGAGACGGTCGTCCGGTACGCCGAGCGGTTGGAGCAACTGCTCCCCCGGCCGCTGTCGGTCTGCTTCTTCGTCAATTCCGGCAGCGAGGCCAACGAACTGGCGCTCCGCCTGGCGGCCACGCACACCGGCCGGCGCGGCACGCTGGTCATCGACGGCGCCTATCACGGCAACACCGCCACGCTGGTCAGCCTGAGTCCCTACAAGTGCCAGGGTCCCGGCGGGGCGGGACTGGCGCCGTTTGCCCGGGCGCTTCCTCTGCCCGACCTCTACCGGGGCGCCCATCGCGCCGAGGATCCGACGGCGGGTCATCGGTACGCGGCCGCCGCCGACCAAGCCATCGAGGAACTCGCCGCGGCCGGAACCCCGGTGGGCGCGTTCCTGGCCGAGTCGCTGCTCAGCTGCGGGGGGCAGATCGTCCTGCCGCCGGGGTACCTCGACGACGTCTACCGCCGGGTCCGGGCCGCGGGTGGGGTCTGCATTGCCGACGAGGTTCAGGTCGGGTTCGGACGGGTGGGGAGCCACTTCTGGGGCTTCGAGACCCAGGGCGTGGTGCCGGACATCGTCGTGATGGGCAAGCCCGCGGGCAACGGCCATCCGCTCGGCGTG
>JAEUJH010000029.1 GCA_016794825.1 Gemmatimonadota bacterium | reverse complement strand
GACTCCCAGAGCGCTCGGGGCACTCGACCGGCCTTTTCCCATTGGGCGTGGAACGGCGCGATCTCGCGCTCGGCAAAGGTCCGGAAGGCGGCCCGGAACGCGTCATGTTCTGCTTCGAAGATGCGGCGCTGCACTGCGACTCCGCGGATGGGGGTGGCGGGCAAAGTGACCGGGTAAGCTACCGAAAGCCGGACAGGTTGGGAACGTGTCTCGCTGCGGCGACCAAGTGTCCTCCCCCCGTCCTCGCCAGGTGACACTCTCCTCAGGCGGAAAAATTCAAGTCGTTGAATGACAACAACTTGGCGTCTGGCACGCGGCTCGCATTGGAGTGCCCCAGGGACGTCAAACGACCCGTCCCAAGTCGTCCTGAAGGAGGACACCGTGATCAGTCGCCGCCGCAGCATCGGATTCGGTTTCGCCGCCCTCGCTTCACTCAGTCTCGCGAGTTCGGCGTCGGCCCAGCGGGTTTCGGCCGACATCCACATCGGAGGGTACCCGGTTGCCGGCACCATCCATATCGGCGACGGCTACCCCCGGCCGAGGCGGGTCGAGTACCACCGCGCCTACCCGAGCCGGATCTACGTCGAGCACCGGCGCTGGCATCCGCGGAAGTATCGGGGCGCCCGGGTCATCGTGGTCTACTACGACCGGCGCGACGACCGCTTCTACGACGGGTACCGTAGGGGTCTCGAAGAGGTTCGGGTGTATCACCACGACGGGCGCTACTTCCGATTCGACGATGACCGGTACGGTCGCTACGACCGCCGCGACCGGTACGACCGCCGCGATCGGGACCGGGATCGGAGATGGGACGACGACCGCGACTGGCGCGACGATGATCGAGACGATGACCGCTGGTCCCGCGATCGGGATCGGTAACGCTGGAGCAGCAAGAAAAGTCGAGCCGGCCGATCCTTCCCCTTGAGCCCCCTTGCTCAGAACAACGGCCGGCTCACCAAACCCGAGGCGCCCAGCCCTGGGTTCAAGCAACCCCGCGACGGCGGGGTTGTTTGTTTTTCGGCGTCCATGCGGGGAAATTGAAGCCGTCCGCTTACTCGGGAATTCCAGATGGTCGCGACCCTCTTTGCCCTGACCGCCCTCTGTGCCGCGCCGATTGTCCCGGCCCCGGTGGCCTCCGATTCCCTGGTCAACCTGTTTGAAGGGGGAAAGACCTGGACGGAGTTCTTCGACGGCGCCAAGGCGCGTCGCGACATGTGGCGGGAGAACTACCAGCGGGGTGAACCGGCCGCCGATCTGGTGACCCGGGCCCGCGCGGTAGGCGGTTCCTGGCGCGTGCTCGTCGTGGCGGAAGACTGGTGCGGCGACTCGGCCAACACCGTTCCCTATCTCGTGCGTCTGGTCGAGCAGGTCCCCGGCGTCGAGCTCCGGATCGTCAACTCGACCGTCGGGAAGTGGGTCATGACTCGGCATCCGACGCCCGACGGGCGGGCCGCGACGCCCACGATCGTGCTGCTCGGTCCCGAGGGCGAGGAGCGAGGCTGTTTCATCGAGCGTCCGGCCGCGCTCCGTGCCTGGGTGGCGGAGAACAAGCCGAAGTTGTCCGACGACGACTTCCAGTCCGGCAAGATGGGCTGGTACCGGTCCGACGCCGGTCAGTCGACCGTGACCGAGATGGTGGAGATCCTCGAAGCGGCCGCGGCGGGTCCGACCCGTTGCGGCGGGCAGTGAGGGGCTCGGGCTACTTCAGGACCAGACGGAGGTCGCCGACGGTCGCGCCGTCGAGCACGGCCGCCATCACGAACTCGATCGGCTCGGCGCTCCGGCCGAGTCTGGTGGCGACCCGGGGGTCGAGGGTCAGGCGGTACCGTCCCGGTCGAATCCCCATGGCGTAGAAGGCCCCGTCACTGAAACTGGTGATGGAGCGAGTGGCGCCGCTTTCCAGATGCGTCAGGATCAGGGTGATCCCGGCCGCCCCCGAAGAATCCGCCCGCAACACCCGACCATCGATCACCCCGCCGGGGGCAATCGGGATGTCGACGATCCGGAACCGGTTGGGACCGGGTTCGACCGA
>JAEUJH010000393.1 GCA_016794825.1 Gemmatimonadota bacterium | reverse complement strand
GCAACCCCGGCTGCCTGATGCAGATCGGCGCCGGCCTCGCGGCCGCCAACCTCCCCGTGACCGTCGCGCATCCGGTCGAACTGCTCGACCGATCGTACCGCGCCGCCGGCTGGTACGAACCCACCCCGCCGTCCTGAACCGAGGTCGGACGGAACTCGACCGGCGGGCGACTCGGGCCCGCCCGCCCCGCTACCTTTCCGTCGTGCAACCGATCGACTTCACCACCGAACGTCTGGCCCGACTCGGGCGCGACCCGCTGATCGTGACGGAGCGGCCCACGATCCACGAGATCGAGGGTCCGGGCGCCGTCACCTGTCTCCAAGGCCTGGTGTCCGCCGACGTGGTCGGGCCCGGACCGGATGGAGTCGGCTATGGCGCGGTCCTCACCGCCAAGGGGATGATCGTCGCGGACTACTGGATCCTGCGCGACGGAGATCGCTTCATCCTGATTGCCGATCGATCGGCCCGGGAGGCATCGGTGGCCTCGTTCCGGCGGCTCCTGCCGCCCCGACTGGCCCGCCTGACCGACCGGACCGACTCGTGGGAGGTTCGCTGGCTGATCGGGCGCGGGTGGCGCGAGCGAATCGAGGCGGCGTTCGGGGTCCGGCCCGTTCCCGGCCACGCGGTGAACGTCGGCACGGAGGCGGAACCGCTCCGCCTGGCGGCGCCGAAGCCGGACCGGGTTCCATTCGGGTTCCTACTGGTGGGACCCGCGGCGGCGGGGCTGGCCGCGGACGAACGCCTGGCGCGGGCCGGCGGTCTGACCGCCGAGGCGGCCGATCTTCGGGCGGCCCGGGTGCTGGCCGGATTCCCGACGTTAGGCGCCGAGATCGACGACCGGACCATGCCCGCGGAGGCCGATTTCGACGCGCTCGGCGGGGTGTCGTACCAGAAGGGGTGTTACGTCGGGCAGGAAACGGTCGCCCGACTCCACTTTCGGGGCCATCCGAACTGGCACCTCCGCGGGCTGCGCTTCGGCCCGGGTGGTCCGATTCCGGACGCGATCGACGCGGACGGGAAGCCGGTGGTCCGAGTCGGTACGGTCATGGCCCTGGAGGACGGCACCGCGGTCGGACTGGGTCGGGTCCGCCGGGAAGTGGAACCCGGCACCAGCCTGACGGCGGGCGACCGGACGGTGGGGATCGCGGCGCTGCCGTGGGAGATCGGATCGGGCAACGGGTCGTGAGGCCCGGGCCGCCGGATCCGGAGGCGTAGCGGCGTCGAACGACGACACCTTTTCGAAGCGAGTCGGGGCCGCCGGAAAACAGAAGGGTCCCGACGCCCAAGGCGCCGGGACCCTCGCAACCACGATCGCAGGTTAGTGCGACTTGGTGGTGTCGCCGGCCATGGCGGTGCTGTCGTGCGGCGCGGCGGCGGCCGACTCGGCCGGCGCGGCGGCCGGAGCCGGGGCAGCGGCGGCGGTGGTGTCAGCGGCCGGGGTTTCCTTCTTCTCGCCACAAGCCGCGACCACAAGCAGGGCGGCGGTAAGCAGGTACTTCGACATGGGGACTCCTCACGTAACCAGCGGTTACTATTTCGGGGGATCGGCAGACGCGCCCGGGCGGCGCGAAAACACAGCGCGAAAAGATAAGGCCGGGCTCACCCTTGTCAATGGGGGGCAACGACTTAGCGACACGGGCCGGGGGGTCGGCCCCGAACAGAACCCGGCGGCCCGGCCGCCCGAACCACCCGATTGGAATCGAGAATGACGGAACCCACCACGCTTGGCGATCTCAAGAACAGTCCCTTCGGCGCGCCCGAGCGGCGCCATCGGTCGGTCCGGGAAGAAATCCGCGCCAACCTGCTGGCGGCCCTCGAGGGCAGCGATCCGCTCTTCCCCGGCATTCAGGGCTACGAGGACACGATCGTCCCGCAGGTCGTCAACGCCCTCCTGGCCCGTCAGGACTTCATCCTCCTGGGCCTCCGCGGCCAGGCCAAGAGCCGGCTGCTGCGGAGCCTGGTCCGGTTCCTCGATCCGCGACTGCCGGTCGTCGCCGGGAGCGAGGTGAACGACGATCCGTTCGCGCCGATCTCCAAGTACGCGCGCGATCTGATCGAGGAGCGGGGCGACCGGACCCCGATCTCGTGGATCGGCCCGGAGTCGCGGTTCGTCGAGAAGCTCGCGACCCCGGACGTGACGATCGCCGACCTGATCGGCGACCTCGATCCGATCAAGGCGGCCAAGGGGGGCCACCTCCTGAGCGACGAACTCACGATGCACTACGGGCTCCTGCCCCGCGCCAATCGGGGGATCTTCGCGATCAACGAACTCCCCGACTTGAGCGGCAAGATCCAGGTCGGGCTCTTCAACATCATGCAGGAGGGCGACGTCCAGATCAAAGGCTATCCGGTCCGGCTGCCGCTCGACGTCCTCCTCGTCTTCACCGCCAATCCCGAGGACTACACCGCCCGGGGCAAGATCGTCACCCCGCTCAAGGACCGGATCGGGGCCGAGATCCGGACCCACTATCCGCCGGCGGTCGAACTCGGGATGGCCATCACGGCGCAGGAGGCGTGGGTGGAACGGTCCGGGCCGTCGGTCCAGGTACCGGAGTTCGTCCGCGAGGTGATCGAGCGGGTGGCCTTCGAGGCCCGCGCCGACCGGCGGATCGACAAGCGGTCCGGGGTCAGCCAGCGGCTCCCGATCAGCATGATCGAGAACGTAGTGTCGAACGCGGAGCGGCGCGGCGTGGCGCATCGGGAGCGACCCGTGGTGCCCCGGATCAGCGATTGCTACGCGGCCCTGCCGGCGGTGACCGGCAAGCTGGAACTCGAGTACGAGGGCGAGCTGCAGGGATCGGAGACGATCGCGCGGGAGCTGATCCGCCGGGCCAGCAACCGGACCTTCCTGGAGCGGGCCGACGACGTGGCGCCGGACACGGTGGAGTCGATCGTGGCCTGGTTCGACTCGGGTCAGGCCCTCAAGGTCGGCGGCGACGAGCGGAGCGATCTCTGTCTCAAGGCGTTCGGCCTGGTCCCCGGCCTGGTCCCGGTGGCGAGGACGCTGACCGGCGACCATGACGCCGGCACCCTGGTCGCCGCGTGCGAACTGGTGCTCGAGGCGCTGGCGGCGCAGAAGCGGATCAGCCGGAGCGAGGAGTTCGGCTGGACCGCCCATCGCCCGACCCGGGACAAGCGGCGGGGCGACCTCGACGACTGAGCCGCGTTACCCCGGGCCGCCGCTCAGCGATCCGCCCCAGGCCCGTCGACCCGGCGTTCCCGCGTCTGGTCCGGCCACAGGGTCTTGGCCCGGCCGACGATGGTGGCCACGGTCTGCTCGATCCCCAGCGCGGCGCTGTTGAGCACGAGGTGATAGTTGGCGGCGTCGCCCCAGTCGCGTTCGTAGTACTGGGCGTGGTAGCGCTTCCGGTTGGCATCGGACCGGTCCACCTCGAGCGCCGCCTCCGCCGGATCGACACCGAGCCGACCGGCCACCGCCTGGATCCGGGCGGCCCGCGGGGCCACCACCTTCACGTGGAGGGCATCGCGATCCCGGCTCAACACCACCGGCGCCGCCCGCCCCACCAGAACCACCCGTCCCGCTCCCGCCAGCTCGGCCACCACGCTCTCGGTGATCTTGACCAGGCGGGCCTCCTCAAGCTCCGGCACCTGTTCCGCCGCCGGGGTCAGCTGCTCCGGTGCCGCCTTGGTGAGCATCCGCACCAGTCGTTCCAGGAACCCGGGCGCGGTCTCCTCCCGATCGCGCACCTCGGCTGGGCTGATCCCCGCCCGGGCCGCCACCTGCTCGACCAGTTCGTTGTCGACCACCCGCCAGCCCAGCGCGTCGGCCACCCGACGGGCGACCTCGCCACCGCCCGCGCCGATCTGACGGGAAAGGGTGATGATCATCCGTCACCTCCGGGTGGTTCGGGGGGCGTGGTGGGATACTCGCCGGTGATCCGCGCCATCGGGCTCTGAGCCGGCGCCGGCTGGAACAGCCCCATGCGCCAGCCCACCACGACCGAGACGAGGAGGCAGATCGCGCCACCGGCCGCGATCGCGACCGAGGGCCCCAGCTGCTC
>JAEUJH010000021.1 GCA_016794825.1 Gemmatimonadota bacterium | reverse complement strand
CGCATTGAGCCGCGGCGAGCTTGGTCACCGCCAGTCGCGCCGCGCCGATCACCATCGTGTAGACCGGAATCGGCTGCTCGATCGAAAACCGCCACCGGGTCATCCCGCCACCGAGGTCGGTTCGTTCGGTCTCGGTGCCGTTGGCCACCACCGTCAGCGCCGACGGCGCCTCGATGGTCCACGCCACGGTGGCCTTGTCCGACGGGTGATCCTGCGCCGCCAGCCACTTCCGGGCCCGGTTGGGCCAGTTGTCGGCAAAGATCTTCCGGCTGGCGCCGCTGCCGCGCTGGACCAGACCGTCGTCCAGGCCGCTCTTCCGTCCCTGCCGCTCGAACTTGGGCGGCGCTCCCTGATACTCGATCCGGGTCACGACCCGGGGCCCCGCGCCCGCCGGAATGGAGACCAGGATCAAGTCGTTCCCCGCCCGGCGATGGGTGGCCGGCCGGTCGTCGACCGTGACCTTGGTGATCCGGTACGCCGGATCGAGGTTGATCCGAATCGGGGTCGAATCGCGGAGGGTCCATCGGGTCGACACGGCGGCCTGGAACACGCTGCCGCTGTCGGCCAGTCGGATCCAGACGTCGTAGTGGGTCGCGTCGTGGGCCGGTTTTTCGGCGTCGTGGCGCGTGGCCAGCGGGCTGTTCGTCTGGGCGGTCAGCGACGTTCCCGCGGCCAGTGTCACCGCGAGGAATCCGGCCCAGCGACGGGGCAGTGCCATCAGGGTGCCTCGGGTTGGTCGGTCGAGTCGCAACCCCCGATGCCAGCGTGGGGCACGGGGCCGGCGGGGCGGCACGTCGGGCGGAGTGGACAACGAGAAACCCCGGCGTTGGGGAGGAGCACCCAAGATAGCCGGGGTACCGGGGTTGCTCAGGGATTGAGGCGGCGGCCGGCCTCCGCGATCAGGCGGTCCAGTTCGGGCCGCTCGAGCCACCGGCCGCCCACCATGACGCCGCCGATCCGGGCCGTGTTCCTGATGTCGGCCAGCGGGTTGCCTTCGACCAGGACGAGATCGGCCCGCCGGCCCACGGTGACGGTCCCGATGTCGGCGTCCGCCTTGAGGAACCCCGCCGGGTTGACCGTGGCGGTGCGGAGCGCCTGATACGGCGAGAGTCCGCTCCGGACAAAATGCTCGAGTTCGCGATGGAGGGTCCAGCCGTAGCCGAGGAGGCCGCCGGGGGCGTCGGAGCCGGCCAGGATGGTGCCGCCCGAATCGACCATCGTCGTGAGCAGCTTGCGCCGCACGTCGACGTAGCGGGCCCGGCGCGCGGCGGAGGGTGGGTTGGCCCAGTACCGCTGCCGGCCGTTCCAGTAGAGGTCGCGCATCTTGGGCGGGATGTGGGCCCAGTCGGGTCGCGCCTTGACCACGCTGTCCGGCACCGGCTCGGCAAAGGTCTCGACGAAGAAGGTGTGCGTCGGGGTGACGGCCACGCCCGCCCGTGCCGTGGCGCCGACCAGGCGGGCCAGCTTGCCATCGTCGATCCAGTCGAGCGACTGCCAGTTCCGGGGGTAGTAGACGCCCACGTCGGACACCGACTGACGGATCGGCGCCAGGTCCGCCAGCATCGACTCCCAATAGCCGTCGAAGTGCTCGATCTGCTGTCCCGCCTCGAGCGCCTTGGGCACGCCGACCCGCGGGTCGACGTGACCGATGACCCGGATCCCCGCCTGACGGGCCTCGTCCACCACCGCGTCGTACACGTCGGGCGTGATCAGCACCGTCAACTTGACGAAGTCGTATCCGAGGCCGGCCACTTCGCGGACCGCCGCCCGGGCCTGGGCCGCAGTGGTGACGACCCGGGAGTGCGGATCGGCTCG
>JAEUJH010000375.1 GCA_016794825.1 Gemmatimonadota bacterium | reverse complement strand
CCAGGCCACCCAGGCGGATGAGCGGGTGCAGGACGAGATCTTCCGGCTCTATCAGAACCAGCCGGAGCTGGTGATCCTCTTCGAGCTGATGACCGATTTCGACGAGGGGATGCAGGAGTGGCGGTACCGCCACGTCAAGCTGGTGGAGCGGACCATCGGGGCCAAGAAAGGCACCGGCGGGTCCGCCGGCGTCGACTTCCTGAAGCGATCGCTCTTCATGCCGCTGTTTCCGGACCTCTGGGCGGTCCGCCACCGGATGTGACCGTGCTGTACGACATCACCCCCGTCGTGTCGCCCCGGCTGGGCGTCTGGCCCGGCGATACCATCCCCGAACGCTCGGTCCTCCTCGACCTGGCGCGGGGCGACACCGTCACTCTCTCGACCCTTCGCGCCACGGTCCATCTCGGCGCCCACGCCGACGCCCCGAACCACTATGGCCAGGGAGCGGCCGACATCGCCGCGCGGTCGCTCCACCACTATCTCGGGCCCTGTCAGGTCGTCCGGGCGGCCGTGGGGCGCGGCGGGCGGGTGACGCGCGCCATGATCTCCGAACCGCTCACCGAGCCCCGGATCCTCATCGCGACGGGGACCTTTCCCGATCCGGAACGATGGAACCCGGATTTTGCCGCGCTCGATCCGGCTCTGGTCGACGAGCTGGCGGCCTCGGGCGTGGTGCTGATCGGGATCGATACGCCGAGCGTCGACACCCAGGACTCGAAGGACCTCCCGGCCCACCGCCGCTTCCTGGCCCATGACGTCGCCATCCTCGAGGGAATCGTCCTCGACCGGGTGCCGTCCGGCCGCTACGAGCTGATCGCCCTCCCGCTCCGACTCGAGGGCTTCGACGCCAGCCCCGTCAGGGCCGTTCTCCGGTCACTCCCCTCATGACGCAATCGGCCGAGTGGCTTCCGGGTGGAAGCGACTCGGCCGCGAGAGTCCTCGGTCTGGCAATCAGTCGACCGTGGCGATGACCTTGAGTTCGATGTGGATCGGCGTCGGCAGGGCGCCCACTTCGACGGTGGTGCGGGCCGGCTGGTTGGTGGGGAAATACTCGGCGTAGACCCGGTTGAAGGCGGCAAAGTCGCCCTTCATGTCGGTCAGGAACACCGTAACGTCGACGATCCGCTCCCAGCTCGAGCCGGCGTCCTCCAGAATGGTCCGGATGTTGGCAAAGCACTGCCGGGTCTGCCGCTCGATGTCGTGGGCGACGACGGTCCCGTCCGGGCCGACGACGTTGCCCGGGATCTCGTTGGTGCCAGGCACCCGGGAGCCGGTGCCCGACACGAACAGCAACTGGCCGACCCGCCGGGCGTGGGGGTAGGGACCAACGGGCGTCGGGGCTCGGTTCGATCTGGTCTCGGTCATGTCATCCGTCTTTCGGAGTAGCGCGCGCGGGCCGGATTCGAGCCGCCCTCACAGTTTGAGGCAGACGTTCTTCGGCTCGGTAAAGAACCGGATCGCCTCGTCTCCTCCTTCGCGACCGACGCCGCTCTGGCGCATGCCGCCGAACGGCACCCGGAGATCCCGGAGCAGCCAGCAGTTGACCCAGATGGTCCCGCACTGCACGGCCTCCGCCACCCGATGGGCCCGCCCCAACTGCTCGGTCCAGATCGACGCCGCCAAGCCATAGCGCGAGTCGTTGGCCAGGGCCACCGCCTCCGCCTCGTCGCGGAACGGAGTCACGGTCACGACCGGCCCGAAGATCTCCTCCTGGTTGGTGCGACAGGCCATCGGCAGGCCCGTGATGACCGTGGGCGACAGGAAGTAGCCATCGGCGCAGCGCGCGGGCAGGTCGGTCGGGCGGTCCCCGCCGCACCGGATCGTGCCGCCTTCGGCCCGGGCCAGGTCGAGATAGCTCGCCACCTTGTCGCGATGTCCGGCGCTCACCAGGGCGCCGAACTCGGTGGCCGGGTCGAGTGGATCGCCGACCGTGAGCCGGCTGACGGCGGCGACGAACCGCTCGACGAAGGTGTCGAACAGCGGGGCCTCGACCAGGATCCGGGATCCGCAGAGGCAGATCTCGCCCTGGTTGGCAAAGGCCGAGCGGACGATCGACGGGAGTTGCCGGTCGAGATCGGCGTCGGCGAACACGATGGTCGGGTTCTTCCCGCCGAGTTCGAGGGTCAGCTTCTTGAACAAGGGGGCGGCCGTCCGGGCAATCACCGCGCCGGTGGCGGTCCCGCCGGTGAACGAGATGCTCCGCACGTCCGGGTGCTCGACGATCGCCATCCCGGCGCGGGCGCCAAGGCCGTGGATCAGGTTGAGGACCCCGGGGGGAAGCCCCGCTTCCTGACAGATCTCGCCTAACAGCGTGGCCGTCGTGGGCGTCAGTTCGGACGGCTTGGCGACCGCCGTGTTCCCGGTTGCCAGGGCGGGCGCAATTTTCCACGACAACAGGTAGAGCGGAAGGTTCCACGGCGAGATCAGCCCGGCGACGCCCCGCGGGCGGCGGAGCGTGTAGTTGAGCGCCGTGTGATCGGTGGCGTGGGTCTCGGTCTCGGTGTGGAGGATGGCAGTGGCAAAGAACCGGAAGTTGGCCGCGGCCCGGGGAATGTCGAGGGTCCGGGCCAGGGTCACCGGCTTGCCCGTATCGATGGACTCGGCTCGCGCCAGCGCGTCGAGCCGCCGGTCGATCCCATCGGCAATGGCCAGCAGCACGCGCGACCGCTCCGCGGCCGGGGTGGCGGCCCAGGCGGGAAACGCGGCGTTGGCCGCGGCCACCGCGCGGGCGACGTCGGTGCCGTCGCTGTCGGGCACTCGGGCCACGACCCGTCCGGTGGCGGGGTCGATCTTGTCGAGGTAACCGCCCGCCGCCGGCGCGGTCATCCGGCCGTCGATGTAGTTGGTCAGCGTGGTCATGGCGAGCCTAGAGGGCGGAGGTCCGGCCGCCGTCGACCGCGAGGCTCACGCCGGTGATGTAGCTGGCCGCGGGGCTGGCCAGGAACAGGACCGCGGCCGCGACCTCGGCCGGCTCGCCGAACCGGCCCATCGGGATCTCCGCCATCATCTCCTGGTCGACCTCCTCTCGCGGGCGGCCCGTGGCGGTCGCCCGGCCCGCCAGGACCGCTTCGAGGCGGCCGGTCCGAGTGGCCCCGGGCAGCACGTTGTTGACCGTAATCCCGAACGGCGCAACCTCGCTCGACAGCGTCTTGGCCCAGCTCGCCACGGCGCCGCGAGTGGTGTTCGACACGCCGAGGCCCTTGATCGGCTGCTTGACCGAGGTCGACACCACGTTGACGATCCGCCCCCATCCGGCGGCCCGCATGCCCGGAATGACGGCCTGGCTCAGGAGATGGCCCGCCAGGAGATGGGCCCCGTAGGCCGCCAGGAACGCTTCCGGCTTGGCCGTGAGGATCGGCCCCGCCGGGGGGCCGCCGGTGTTGTTGATGAGGATGTGGAACGGCCCGCGCGCCGCGATTTCCGCCTCGACCGCCGCCCGAGCGGCCTCCGGCGCGGCGAGGTCGGCCACGAGGGCGTGGTGCTGCTGCCCGAGCGGGGCGGGGAGGGTACCCAACGCGGCTGTGAGTCGCTCCTGACTCCGAGCCAGCAGGGTCACGGCCGCGCCGTCCGCGGCGAGAGCTTGAGCCGAAGCCAGACCGATGCCCTGGGTGCCGCCGCACACCAGGGCTCTTTTTCCCGAGAGTGTCATGGCCGGAAGCTAGAGGCGCCCCGGCGCGGTTGGGAGGGGGCGAACGTCAGGCCGCGAGCCGAAGATCGCCGCGGACCCGATTGAGCGCGCGCCGGACCCCGGTAAAGCGGTCGGCGGTGTCGTGGAGGATCGCGGCCAGGCCGGTCCAGGCCGCCAGCCGGTGCTCGGCAGCCTCGGCAAAGCCCCGCTGGCCGAGCGTTTCGTAGTACGCCAATCCGGGGCCGCCGCGGCGAGTGCGGCGGGCCTCGATCCGATCGGGAAAGATCCCCGCGAGCCAGAGCGCGTAGTTGCCGAGGTGGACAAGGACGCGGAACTGGCGGTCGCCGGTGGCGTGCGACAGGTCGGCGAGCAGGTCCACGAGGTAATGGTGCTCGTGGTCGTCGACGGCGGCGACCTGGTTGGCGCGGCGCCGGATCCCGAACTCGCGCAGGAGGGCGGCGCAGTAGTCGGCCACGGTCCGGTCCTCGACGCCTTCGGCCAGGAGCGCGTGCCGCACGAGGACGTAGAAGAACAGGGACGGCGACGGACCCGGCATCCGGCCATCGAGGAGCGCGGTCCGCATTTCCGGTCGATCGAGGACCGCGTCGAGACCGAGTCGGGTCAGGGCGCGATCGCGGTCGTCGTCCCCACCGCCGAGGATGCGGGAGAGCAGGGTCAGGTCGTCCGCGGTGAGGCGACTGCGGGCGTCGGGGCTGAACATTCCGTTCCCTCCGGGTTCGCCGACGAATGATACCGCTCTCAATTTTCGCGCCGCCGTCCCACGATTTGCCTCGGCTTTTGTCTCACTCTGAAACAAGCTGACAGGTAAAGACGGTTTTTTCGGGCATCCCCCCTTGCGGAAACGGTGGTTTGTCGTCAAAACTGTATACAGAAGTCGCAGTTTCGGCTCAGGTAGCTCTCGAATACAACCAGTACCATCCCAGGCAGTCTCCTCACCGGAGGAAGTCCGTATGTTCCAGGGAGTCATCAGGGCTGTTCGCCGTGGTGCGGCGGGCGGGCTTCGGTTCCTCATGGCGGGAACCGTAGCGTCGCTGCTCGCCGTTCCGGCGTTCGCCCAGGCAGGGCAAGTGACGGGCACGGTCGTCGACGCGAAGACGTCGCGACCGTTGACCGATGCGATCGTCAGCGTGGGTTCGACCCAGTCGCGCACCAACGTCCGGGGTGAGTTCCGCCTCGACGGCCAGAGCGGCACGGTGAGCGTTCGGGTCACTCGGGTCGGCTATCAGCCGCGGACCGTCGAGGCGACGGCCGGGGGCGCGCCGGTTCGGGTCGAGCTGACCGAGCTGGTCGTCAAGCTGGACGAGCTGGTCGTGACCGGCACCGTCGGCGAGGCGCAGCAGCGCAGCATCGGGAACGCGATCGGCCGGGTCAACGTGGCCGACAACATCATCGTGGCTCCGCCGGCCAAGCTCCAGGACATGCTCTCGGTCAACGTGCCGGGTGTGCGGGTCATGCGGGCGTCCGGGGCCATCGGCTCGGGCGGCACGACCCGGATCCGTGGCTCGGGCAGCATCAGCCTGTCCAACGAGCCGCTGATCTACGTCGACGGCGTCCGGATCAACAACCAGGGCGCCGCCTTCTCCGACGCCTTCCAGGGGCAGGAATCGCCCTCGCGGATCAACGACCTCAACCCGGAGGAGATCGAGTCGATCGAGGTCCTCAAGGGACCGTCGGCGGCGACGATCTACGGCACCGAGGCGTCGAACGGGGTGATCCAGATCATCACCAAGAAGGGGCGGGCGGGCCGGCCGACCTTCGACGTCCACCTCGACGGCGGGGCCAACTGGCTCTCGAACCCCGAGGGGCGCTACGAGCCGAACTACTACTACAGCCGGCGCGACCAGGCGGTGAAGGAGTTCCGGGTCCTCGACTTCAACCGTGACCGCGGGTTCCCGTCGCCGTTCTCGACCGGCACGCCGATCGCCATGGGCGGATCGCTGGCCGGCGGGACCGAGCAGCTCCGGTACTTCTTCTCGGCCGACTTCAACCGGGACGAGGGGTACGTCGACTACAACTGGCAGAACAAGTACGCCGGGCGCGCCAACCTGACCTACTCGACCACGGACAACAAGTTCAAGGTCGACTTCTCGGTGGGCACCACCCGGAGCCGGACCCGGAGCGCCAGCGGCTTCCAGCCGATCACGACCTCGATCCTCTGGGCCTGCAACTTCCCGGGCTGCGAACCGAACTACGCCGGTGACTCCACCAACACCGGCTGGAACGACGCCGGCCACGGCTACCAGTTCTATCGTCCCGAGGACTACGAGCACGTGTTCGGCTTCGACAACGTCGACCGGACCACGGCCAGCCTCAAGTTCACCCACCGGCCGACCTCGTGGCTCCGTCACTACTTGACGATCGGCCCGGACTTCACCAACAACAAGAGCAGCAACCTGGTCGAGAAGGACGCCACCGGTCGTAATCCGTTCTTCGATCGGAGCGCCGGGTACAAGGCCGCCAGCCAGAACCGGGCGACCTTCATGACCATCGACTACGGCGCGTCGGCCGACTTCAACCTGAGCAAGAGCATCGTCGCGACCACCGCGGTCGGGGCCCAGTACTACTACAAGCAGTTCGACTTCCTCCGGGCCACCGGGACCAGCTTTGCGGTGCCGGGCGGCGACCGGATCGACGGCGGCGCGCAGAAGAGCGCCCAGGAAGTGTTCCTGGAGAACAAGACGTTCGGCGTCTACGTCCAGGAGCAGTTCGCGATCAAGAACCGGCTCTTCCTGACCGCGGCGGTCCGGGGCGACGGGAACAGCGCCTTCGGTGAGGACTTCGACGCGGTCTACTATCCCAAGTTCAGCGCCTCGTGGGTGCTGTCCGAAGAGCCGTTCCTGGCCAACTCGCGGCTCTTCTCGCAGCTCAAGGTCCGGGCGGCGTGGGGTCGGGCGGGTCAGCAGCCGGACATCTTCTCGGCGGCCAAGACCTTCGAGGGCAAGGTCGGTCCGGGCGGCGCCGGCGGCGTCACCCCGCAGAACTTCGGTAACGCCCAGCTCAAGCCGGAAGTCGGCGAGGAGATCGAGGCGGGCTTCGACGCGGGCCTGTTCGACGGGCGGATGGGGATCGAGTTCACGTACTACAACAAGGACGTGAAGGACGCGATCCTCTCGATCCCGAACAAGCCGTCGCGCGGCTTCCCCGGGTTCACCTTCCTCAACCTTGGCAAGGTCCGGAACAAGGGCTTCGAGCTGGCCATCGACGGCCAGCCGATCAACAAGCAGAACTTCGGGGTCGATCTCCGGTTCACGATCGCCACCAACGACAGCAAGATCCTGACGCTCGGTGGCGAAGGGCCGTTCTTCGTGGGCGGCTCGTTCATCCAGCAGTGGAACGTGGCCGGCTACGCGCCGAGCTCGTTCTTCTACAAGAAGGTGACGGGGTCGACGGTCAACACGATTCCGATCGCCGGCATTCCGCTCCCGCTCGGGTTCGACCCGACCTGCGAGGGCGGGACCCCGATTCCGAACAGCTCGCTCGGCGAGGCTGACGGGACCGAGGTCGACTGCCTCAGCGCCCCGGCGCTCTACTCGGGCCGGCCGACGCCGTCGTGGAACGGCAGCTTCAGCGCCACCGTCTCGATCGGCAAGCGGCTCCGGCTCCTCGGCCTGGTCGACTACCTCGGCGGCAACACCGTCCTGGTCGGCGACGTGGCCGCGATCCACTCGTTCTTCCTGAGCTCGAAGCAGGCGCTCGAGGGCACCGATCCGATCCTGTCGGGCTACCTCGGCACCCAGTTCCTCCAGGGCGACGCCAACTCGATCGGCGCGACCGGTCTGTTCAAGGGCGGCTTCGCCAAGCTCCGGACCATCTCGGCGACGTACGAACTGCCCTCGTCGGTGACCAAGTGGATCGGCGCCGCGCGCGGCTCGATCACCCTGGCGGGCGAGAACATCGCCACGCTGTGGCGGGAGCAGAAGACGGCCTTCGGGGTCACCTGGATCGATCCGGAGCTCGTCCCGAACCGCAGCAACGACACCGTTGGCAACCAGGGCTATACCCAGGAATCGTGGCCCCAGGCGGCCCGGATCCGAACCACCATCCGGCTCACCTTCTGAGGCAACGGAGACGACCATGACCAGACAGCGAATTCAGCGCCTGGCGAGCCGCAGCCGGATGGCGGTGGCGTGCCTTGCCGTCGTCGCGGGCCTGTCGGCCTGCAGCAACCTTCTCGACGTCGATTTCCCCGGCCGCATTCCGCTGGCCGCGCTCGACGATCCAACTCTGGCATCCACCCTGGTGACCGGCGTGATCGGTGACCTCGAGTGCGCCTACAACAATTACGCGGGCGGGGCGGCCGTTCACTCCGACGAGTTCGAGACCGCCAACTCCAACGTGCCTCTGGCCAACTGGGGTGAGCGGGGCATCAACGCGGACGAAGACGACTACGTCGTCGGCGGCTGCGAGGCCAGCCTGTCGAACTTCGGAATGCACACGGTGCTCCACACCGCGCGCTACCAGGCCGACACGGTGTACGATCGGCTCAACAACTGGACCGACGCCCAGGTGGCCAACCGGCGGTCGCTGATGGCGACGGTCCGGGCCTACGGCGCCTACGCCGAGACCTTCATGGGTGAGACGTTCTGCCAGGTGGCGTTCAACGGCGAGGCGGCCCAGCCGCCCACCGCGGCGCTGACCCGGGCCGAGGCGCACTTTACCGAGGCCGTCTCGCTCGCGACGGCGGCGGGGAACGCGGACATCGCCAACCTGGCTCGGGTCGGACTGGCCCGGATCAAGGTGGACCTGAAGAAGTGGTCCGAGGTCGCGGCGATCGCCTCGGCGGTGCCGGCCGGCTACGAGAAGTTCGCCGATCGGGGCAGTGAGAACGACCGCCGGTGGAACAAGATCTGGTTCCTGGCCAACAACCTGGGCGCGTACGTGGTGGCGGACGAGTATCGGACGATGGCCGACCCCCGGGTCGACGTCGCCTACGCCAACCGCGGGGCGTTCAACCCCGGGACCGAACTCTGGGTCGCGCGGAAGTACACCGGGCTCGGCTCGCCGATCCGGCTCGCGAGCTACCGGGAGGCGCAGCTCCTCCTGGCCGAGGCGAACGCGCAGCTTGGCAACGTGTCGGCGGCGATGACGATCCTGAATGCCCGGCGGTCGGGGCTCGGGTTGACCCCGCTGTCGGCCAGCACCCAGACGGCGGCCGTGGCGGCCGTGCTCTCCGAGCGGCAGCGGGAGCTGGCCTTCGAGGGTGGCCACCGGCTGAATGACATTCTCCGGTATTCGACCAGCACGACGAACCGGATTCCGTGGAAGGGTGCCTTCGGGTCGACCAAGACGGCCAACGACTACACCGGGCGGCCGTACGGGGCGACGACCTGCTGGCCGTTCCCGACGAAGGAATCGAACGGCGCCTGATCGTCACGCCACCCTCGAGGTAGGGGGGGACGGAGCCGGGGTCGAACCAGGAACTGGTTCGACCCCGGCTTCGGGTTTTCCGGGCATGAATTCGCGGTGTATTCAGGCTTGCGGAAGTCTGTTTCGGGTCCTATCTATATGTGTTCTCTGTATACAATTTCGCCGCAATTGGCGGTATACAATCTGACTCGCCGTGTCGATCGGACCCGTGTGGGACTGACACGTGCGGGGCGGATTGTGGGTGCCGAAGTCGTTGTTCCTTAACGACTTGGTTTGATCGGTAAGACCGGTATGGCAGTTGCCGAGACCTTGTTCGTCAGTCGGACGGTGACGGATGGGTCCGGCGGAAATTCCCCTGTAACAATCCAAATTTGTCGAGGAAGCCAATGCGAGTTCCTGTCCCCCAGCTGGTCCGCGGCGGATTCCTGCTGCTAGTCGGCCTGCTGACTACCGGCACGGCCGCGGCGCAGCAGGGGTCCGTGAGCGGGAAGGTGACGGACGAGGGGAACGGCCAGCCGCTGGCTGGTGCGCGAGTCCAGGCGACGACCCAGCAGGTCTTTGCCCTGACCAACCAGCAGGGCCAGTACGTCCTCCGCGGTCTGACGCCGGGAGCCCACACGCTCCGCATCTTCATGCTGGGCTTCGGGTCGCAGACCAAGACGGTGACCATCTCCGCCGGCGGGACGGAAACGGTCGACTGGTCGCTCAAGGCGGTCCCGTTCCAGCTCGAGGAAATCGTCACCACGGCCACGGGTGAGCAGGCCACTCGCGAGCTGGGCAACACGGTCGGCAAGATCCAGGCGACCCAGCTGGTCGAGACGGCGCCGACGACCAACCTGTCGCAGGTTCTGAGCGGCCGGGTGGCGGGTGTCAGCGTCCTCCAGAGCAACGGCACCAGCGGCACCGGCGCCCGGATCCGAATCCGGGGCTTGAGCTCGGTGTCGCTCTCCAACGATCCGCTGCTTTACATCGACGGGATCCGGGTCGCGGCCGACGCCCCGGCCGGCGCCTTCGTCGGCGGCGGCTCGGTGTCGAAGCTCAACGACCTCAACCCCGAGGAAATCGAGAGCATCGAGATCGTGAAGGGTCCGTCGGCGGCGACGCTCTACGGCACCCAGGCGGCCAACGGCGTCATCCGGGTCACGACCAAGCGGGGTCGGGCCGGCGCGCCGCAGTGGAACGCGTGGCTCGAAGGTGGCATCCTCAAGGACACCTACACCTACCCGGCGACCTACTTCAACAAGCGGGTCGGCGCCAACGCCGACTGCTTGACGTGGCAGGAAAAGACCGGCGTCTGCCAGGTCGAGCAGCGGTACACGCTCGATCTCCTCAACGACCCGGCCTCCACGCCGTTCACCACCGGCACGCGGAGCCAGCTCGGCGCCAGCGTCGCGGGCGGGTCCGAAATCATCCGCTACTTCGTGTCGGCCGAGGCTGAAGTCGAGGACGGCGTCCTCAAGCTGCCCGGCACCGAAGCGGACTACCTGGTGACCAAGCGGGGTCTGGCCAGCGCGAGCGACCTGCCGCGGGCCCACACCCGGCCGAACCACTTCAACAAGTACAACTTCCGGGTCAACCTCAATTCGAGCCCCCGGAGCAACCTCGACATCGCGGTCTCGTCGGGCTTCGTCGTGAACAACATCCGGCTGCCCCAGACCGGCGACAACTTCCAGTCGATGATCGGGACGGCGATGTTCGGGTCGGCCAATCCGGCCGTCTTCCCGGTCACCGCCGGCTACGGGTTCTCGCGGCCGGGCAACTCGGTCGGCGAAGAGACCTACCGGAAGAACGACCACTTCATCAACAGCGGCACCATCAACTGGCGGCCGCTGTCCTGGCTGTCGACCCGCGGCACGTTCGGGATCGACTACCTGCTGTACGCCGACGAGCAGAACGTGCTCCGGGGCCAGGGCTGCGTCACCTGCGGCACCGAGAATCAGGGCAAGCGGATGTTCAACCGGATCAACGACACCAAGTACACCGTTGACCTGAACGCCACCGCCCAGTGGTCGCTGACCGGCCGGATCGGGGCCAAGACCTCGCTCGGCGCCCAGTACAACCACGACAAGCTGTTCGCGGTCAACGCCCAGGCCGACATCCTGCCGCCGGGCATCATTTCGCTGTCGGCCGGCGCGCAGAAGACGCTGACCGAGGGCACCACCGACGTCATCACGCTCGGGACCTACCTCGAGCAGCAGTTGAGCCTGGACGACCGGTTGTTCCTGACCGGCGCCCTCCGGATCGACGACAACAGCGCCTTCGGCGCCGAGTCCCGGTCGGCCTACTACCCGAAGGTGTCGGGTTCGTGGGTGGCGATGGAAACGAAGGACCAGGGCCTGATCAACAGCTTCCGCCTCCGGGCGGCGTACGGCGCCACCGGCCAGTCGCCGCGGCCCCTCGACGCGTTGACCTACGCGAGCCCGGTCACGGCCTCGATCTTCGGGGCGGCCTCGACCCCGGGCGTGACGCTCGGCGGTCTGGGTGATCCGAACCTCAAGCCGGAACGGTCCCGCGAGATCGAAACCGGGTTCGACGCCGGGTTCCTGAACAACCGGGTCAACCTCGAGTTCACTCTGTACGACAAGCGGACCAAGGACGCCCTGGTGCTCCGGACCCAGCCGTACTCGCTCGGCGGCGTGGCCAGCCGGCTCGAGAACGTCGGCGTCGTGAGCAACAAGGGCATCGAGGTCTCGATCAACGCCCGCGTCATCGAGAGCCGGAACGTCACCTGGGACCTGCAGGTCGAGGCCTCGGGCAACAAGAACCGGCTGGTCGAACTGGCCCCGGGCGTGCCGCCGATCGTCGGCTTCGGGTTCAAGAACATTCCGGGCTACCCGATGTTCGGGTTGTGGTGGCAGGGCCTGACCGGGTTCGAGGACAAGAACGGCGACGGCGCGATCGACCCGAGCGAAGTCACCGTGACCGACACCCTGATGTACCACGGGTCGACCGTTCCGACCCGGACCCTGGCCGTCAACACCAGCCTGGGCCTGTTCAAGAACAAGCTCCGGATCGGCGGGCAGATCGACTACCGGGGTGGGTACGTCACCCACAACGTGAACAACCTGTTCCAGTGCGCCTTCCAGGTGAACTGCAAGGCCCTCCACGATCCGAGCGTGTCGCTCGAGGAGCAGGCCAAGGCGGTGGCGGGTCCGCGGGCCTTCGGCGCCTATGCGGAAAATGCCGAGCACATCCGGCTGCGCGAGGCCTCGCTGACCTACACGGCCTCGAACTCGCTGGCGCGGGTCTTCGGCGCCCGGTCGATGAACATCACCCTGACCGGCCGGAACCTGTTGCTCAAGAAGTTCGGCTTCCAGAGCTGGGATCCGGAGAACGTGACCCAGTCCGCCGATGCCGCCAACTACAACTTCGTCCAGCAGGCCCAGCCGGTGATCGGCATCCTGCGCATCAACCTTGGCTTCTAACCGACGCCAGCTCGAAAGGAATTACGGATCATGACCAGTCGATTCGCGAGCGTGGCCCGGCTCACTCGGAGCTCGATGCTCCTGGTAGCCGCGCTGTCGGCCTGCTCGAAGGACGATATTCTCAAGCCGGACACTCCGGACGTCATTCAGCCGGAAGACCTGACCACGCCTGAAGGTCAGGCGGCGCTCTACACCGGCGCCGTCTCCGACCTCGTCATTGCGGCCACCGGCGCCACGGGTCTGGTGATCTTCGGCGGCCTCTTTACCGACGAACTGATGCACGCCAGCACTCCGCCGGCGGTCCGGGAATGGGACCTCCGCGGGGTTCTGGCCACCAACAGCGTGGCGACGGCCGGTCCGGCTGGCGTCACCCCCGGCGGCCCGTTCCTCGGCCTCCAGCGGGCCCGGACGGCGCTCGAGGGCGCGGCCCGGAAGCTCCCGGCCAACGATGCCCGGACCGGCGAACTCTGGGCGCTGGCCGGCATGAGCTACATCTTCCTGGGCGAGATGTTCTGCTCGGGCACCCCGGTGTCGGAACGCGACCCGTCGACCGAACTCGGGACCCCGATGACCACGGCTGAGTTGTTCAACCGGGCCATCGACCGGCTCAACAGCGCCGCGGCCAACACCGGCGGCGACGCCCGGGTTCAGAACCTGACCGCGGTCCTGCGCGGCCGGACCCTGCTCAACCAGGGCCAGTTCGCCCAGGCGGCCACCGCCGTGGGCAACGTGCCGACGTCGTTCAACTACGACTTCGTCCACGCGGCTCCGCCGGCCCGGCAGTCCAACCAGATCCAGCTCAACGTCACCAGCGACATCTACTCGGTGCCGGATCGGGAGGGGACCAACGGGATGCCGTTTGCCTCCGCCGCGGACCCGCGGGTGCCGGTGACGTCGACCGGGGCGTCGCGGAACGACGGCGTCACCCCGATGGTGGTGGCCACGAAGTACCCGAACATCGATTCGCCGGTTTCGATGGTCAACGGCATCGAGGCCCGGCTGATCGAGGCCGAGGCCGCGCTGCAGGCCAACAACACCGCGCTGTGGCTGCAGAAGCTCAACGACGCCCGGGCCACCAAGTCCGGCCTGGCGCCGCTCACCGATCCGGGCACCCAGGCCGCCCGGGTCGACCTGACGTTCCGGGAGCGGGCGTTCTGGTTCTACCTGACCGCGCACCG
>JAEUJH010000356.1 GCA_016794825.1 Gemmatimonadota bacterium | reverse complement strand
CGCGAGGTGCGGAGCGGTTTGACGGGCGGCGAGAGCGTGGTGCTCGATCCTCCCCCTGGACTCGCGGAAGGAGCCAAGGTCAATGTCGTCACCAAATAGCGCGGTCGCGGTGGAACCGAAGACGGGCCCGGGCCGGGTCCTGGTACAGATCCGCGACCTCGCCAAGTCGTATCAGCGCGGTGCCGAGGCCATCCGGGTGTTCGACGGGGTCGACCTCGACATCCACGAGGGCGAGTTCCTGGCGCTGATGGGGCCGTCGGGCAGCGGCAAGTCCACCCTCCTCAACATCCTGGCGGGGCTCGATACGCCGACCTCCGGCAGTGTGGTGGTCGACGGGCAGGACATTACCCGGATGAACGCCAAGCAGCTGGCCGCGTGGCGGTCGACCCACATCGGGTTCATCTTCCAGTTCTACAACCTGCTCCCGGTGCTGACCGCGGCGCAGAACGTCGAGCTGCCGCTCCTCCTGACCCATCTCAACAAGAAGCAGCGGCGCGACCACGTCATGGCGGCGCTCGAAATGGTGGGCCTGACCGATCGGTCCGAGCACTTTCCGCGGCAGCTCTCCGGCGGCCAGCAGCAGCGGGTTGGCATTGCCCGCGCCGTGGTTTCCGATCCGACCATCATCCTCGGCGACGAGCCCACCGGCGACCTCGACAGCGTCTCGGGCAACGAAATCCTCGACCTGCTCGAGCGGCTTTCGGGCGAATTCGGCAAGACGATCCTGATGGTCACCCACGATGCCCATGCCGCCGGCCGCGCCAAGGCGACGATGCACATGGACAAGGGGGTGCTGTCGCGATGACCACGGCGGGGCTGATCCGGGCCAATCTGCTCCGGAACAAGAAGCGGACGGTGCTGACGATCCTGAGCGTCATGGTGGCGTTCTTCCTGTTCGGCACCCTCCGGTCGGTCATCACCACGCTCGACGCGGCGGCCGCGGTCGGGAGCGAGGGGCGGCTCATCACCTCGAGCGCCTCGGGCATCACCTTCGTGCTGCCGGAGGCCCACGCCAACCGGTTGCGGGCGGTCGAGGGCGTCAAGAACGTCAGCTGGTCGAACTGGTTCGGCGGGTACTACCAGAACCCGCAGGACTTCTTTGCCCAGTTCGCCATCAAGGCGGACACGTACCTCGACATGTACCCCGAAATCCAGATCACCGCCGGCGACAAGGACGCCTTCCTGCGGGAGCGGACCGCGGCGCTGGTGGGGGTCGGGTTGCTGAAGAAGTACGGCTGGCAGGTGGGGCAGACCATCACGCTCAAAGGGACCATCTTTGCCGGCGACTGGGAGTTCGTGATCCGGGCGGCCTACACGCCGTCGGACGCCGCCTATGGCGACGAGAACATGTTCTTCCACTACCAGTATCTCTACGAGCGGACCCAGGGCATGAGTCCGGGGTGGTTCGTGCTCCAGCTGAACAGTCCCGATCGGGCGGCCGACATCGCGGCCGCCATCGACGCCCAGTTCAAGAACTCGACCGCGCCCACCAAGACGGAGACGGAACGGGCGTTCCAGTCCGGGTTCGTCACCATGTGGGGCAACATCGGGTTCCTGGTCCAGGCCATCGGGACCGCGGTGTTCTTCGCGATCCTGTTCGTGGCCGCCAACACGATGATGATGGCGGTCCGGGAGCGGGTCGGCGAAATCGCGGTCCTCAAGACGATCGGCTTCCAGAACGGCACGGTCGGCTGGCTGGTGGTGATCGAGTCGGTCCTGATCACGGTGCTGGGCGGCGGGCTCGGGTTGTTGCTGGCCAAGCTGGCGTTCTCGGGGCGGAACGCGATGAGCGCCTTCTTCCCGGGCTTCGGGGTCACCGCCGGGACCATCGGCCTCGGTCTGACGCTGGCGCTGACCCTTGGCCTGGTGAGCGGCATCGTGCCGGCCATCCAGTCGGCTCGGCTTTCGGTGGTGGGCGCGCTCCGGAAAGTGGCCTGAGGAGATCCCGATGAAGATCCCGATCATCTACAACCTGCGGAGCCTCCGGCAGCGGCCGGTGTCGACCCTGACCACGGCGCTGGGCATGGCGCTGGTGGTGGCCGTGTTCGTGTCGATGAACGCGCTCGCCAACGGATTCCGGGCCGCGCTGGTCAGCACCGGCTCCGCCGACAACGTGATGCTGCTCCGGAAGGGCGCCAACGCCGAAATGAACAGCGGCGTCAGCCGGCAGACCGCCAGCATCGTGGCGGGCTTCCCATTCGTGGCACGGGACGACGCCAACCAGCCGCTGATCAGCGCCGAGACCTTCGTGGTGGTGCCGCTGTCCCGGGTGGGCGGGGCGGGGATGGCCAACGTGGTGGTGCGGGGCGTGAGCCCGCAGGCGTTCGTGGTCCGGAAGGGCGTCGAGATCGTCGAGGGGCGGCAGTTCCGCTCCGGGGCCCGGGAGGTCGTGGTCGGGGTGGCCTACGCCAAGCGGTTCCCGAACTCCGAGGTCGGTCAAGTCGTCCGGTTTGCCGAGGAAGATTGGACCATCGTCGGCCACTTCGCGGCCGACGGCTCGTCGTTCGAATCGGAAATCTGGGGCGAGAACGAGCAGTTCATGCCGGTGTTCCGGGGCGAGATCTTCCAGAGCGTCACCTTCCGGATGAAGGACCCCGCCGCGTTCGACGGCCTCAAGGAAACCCTCGAGGCCGACGCCCGGCTCCAGGTCGACGCCTTCCGGGAGCGGGATTTCTACGCCAATCAGTCCGAAATGCTGGCCCGGATCCTGACCTTCATCGCGCTCTTCGTGGCGTCGATCATGGGCGTCGGGGCGATCTTCGGCGCGGTCAACACCATGTACGCGGCGGTGGCGTCGCGGGCGCCGGAAATCGGGGTGCTGCTCACGCTCGGGTTCCGGCCTCGGAGCGTCATGAGTTCGTTCCTGCTCGAGGCGGTGCTGATCGCGTCGCTCGGCGGGGCGCT
>JAEUJH010000017.1 GCA_016794825.1 Gemmatimonadota bacterium | reverse complement strand
ACCAGGTCGGCGTCCTGCTCGATGGCGCCGGAGTCGCGCAGGTCGGACAGCTGCGGCCGACGATCCCCGCCCCGCTGCTCCGAGGCGCGGCTCAACTGTGAGAGGGCCACGACCGGGACCTCGAGTTCGCGCGAGAGGGCCTTGAGGCTCCGGGAAATGTCGGAGACCTCCTGAACCCGGTTGTCGGCGTATTCCGGACTGCGCATCAGCTGGAGGTAGTCGACGATGATCATGCCGAGATCGTACTCGGACTTGAGCCGCCGGGCCTTGGAGCGCATCTCGAGCAGGGTGATGGCCGGCGTGTCGTCGATCCAGACCGGGCACTGCTGCAGAACGCCGGCGGCCCGGGCCAGATTGGTGAAGTCGCGATCGCGGAGCTGGCCGCGGCGGACCGCCTGGCTGTCGACCCGGGCTTCGGCGCAGAGCATTCGCTGGACCAGCGAGTCCTTCGACATTTCCAGCGAAAAGATGGCGACGCCGTGCCCTTCCACCGCCGCCTGGGTGGCGATGTTCAGACAGAAGGCGGTCTTTCCCATCGACGGTCGAGCGGCCACGATCACGAGCTCCGCGGGCTGGAATCCGGACGTCATCTCGTCCAAATCTGCAAAGCCGCTCGGAACTCCCGTCACCTTTTTGCCGCTCTTCTGGAGCGATTCTATCCGCTCCATCGTCGGCCACAGCATTTCCTTGATCCGGGTGAACCCGTCCTGCCGGCGCTCCTGCCCGATCTTGAAGATCCGGGCCTCGGCCTGGTCGACCAGTTCCCCGGTCGGCAGCCGCGCGTCGTACGCCTCGGTGATCGTGGCCGTCGACGCCTCGATCAGCCGGCGGAGGATCGACTTGTCCTTGACGATCCGGGCGTGGTGCTCGAGGTTGGCCGCCGATGCCACCGAGTCGACCACCTCGGCGATGTACTCCATCCCGCCCGCGGCCTCGAGATCCTGGCGCCGGACCAGCTCGTCCCGGAGGGTGACGTGGTCGATCACCACCCGCTGTTCCGTCAGAGCCACCAGCGCCCGGAACAGCCGCCGATGGGCCTCCTTGTAGAACATCCCGTGCTCGAGGAGCTCGGCCGCGCTCAAGGCCGCGTCCTGGTCCAGGATCATGCCACCGAGTACCGCCTGCTCGGCTTCCTGGCTCCAAGGCGCTCCGCGGAGCGTCTGCTCAACGGTCAACAAGCTGTCGGGCGATCCGGACGTCATCCCAGGTGGGCTTCTTCCAATTCGGGTTGCGCAGCAGGGCCGCCGGATGGTAGGTCACGACGAGCGGCGTGCCGCGATAAGAATGCACCTTCTCGCGCAGATCGGTAAGTGACCGCTTGACCTGCAGCAGAGCCTCGGCCGCCGTCGCGCCGAGCGCGAGAATGACCTTGGG
The DNA here is from genome assembly GCA_016794825.1 of Gemmatimonadota bacterium. Lineage (GTDB taxonomy): Bacteria > Gemmatimonadota > Gemmatimonadetes > Gemmatimonadales > GWC2-71-9 > SHZU01. The sequence continues at coordinate 6,422 of JAEUJH010000017.1, read as the reverse complement.
CCGGAGAATCCGGAGCTGGGCCTCGAGAAACGGCGAACAGGCCGACATCTCGTCGGGAAGCGGCTTCCGGTTCTGCGGGGGCCGACATTTGACCACGTTGCAGATGAATACCTGATCCCGAGAATAACCGATCGCCGCCAAAATGCCGGTCAGGAGTTCGCCGGCCCGGCCCACGAACGGCCGACCGGTCTGATCCTCGGTCTGCCCCGGCCCCTCGCCGACCAGCACCAGATCCGCGTTGGGATTCCCCTCGCCCGGCACCACGTTGGTGCGCCCCTGCGCCAGGAAGCACTTGGTGCAACCAGCGACCGCGGCGGCGACCTCCTCCAGCGTGGCCCACCCCGGCGCCCCGAGGGCCGGGTCGAGCGGCGGAATGACCAGACCAGGGCCCGGAATCGGCGGCGCCCCGACCCGCCAGTCCTTGGCCTTGCCGCCCTTGGCGGGTTCGATCACGTCGGGTCCCTTTCGAACGATGACGTCGGCGCCCGGAGCCTCGGCGGCCGGGACGGCCCGGATCGCCCCGGCATCCGGGCGTTCGTCGCGGGCCGGCGGAGGCGGTTCCGGAGGAGCCGCGGCCGGTTCCGGCGGGGCCTCTGCCCGTGGGGCTCGCGCTGGGGTTGGCCGGCTCGGGTCGAGCACCACTTCGGCGCCGCCCAACTCGACCTGTTGCCGCAGGTACCGGCGGCGGAGTTCATCCAAGGCGGACCTCAACCAGATCGAGAATGCCCTCGGCCACTTCCGCCTTCGTCCCGAAGGGCAGCTGGTGCCGACCACCGTCGCGGTCGAGCACCGTCACCCGGTTGGTGTCGACCTCGAAACCGGCTCCCGGCTCGAGCGCGTCGTTGGCCACGATCAGATCGAGGTCCTTGCGGACCAGCTTGGCCGCGGCCTTTTCCGTGGCCTCCCCGGTCTCGAGCGCGAATCCGACGATCACGGCGCCCGTTTTCCGAAGGGTCTTGGTGCCCAGCAGCACGTCTTCGGTGGGTTCCATGGCCACGTTGAGGGGCCCGTCCTGCCGGGGCCGCTTCCGGTCGAGCGCTCCGGCCGGACGATAGTCGGCCGGCGCCGCCGCCATGACCAGAACGTCGGCACCCGGCAGGGCCCGCGCCACGGCCGCCTTGAGTTCTGCCGTGGTCTCCACCCGTTCCACCTGGACGCCGATCGGTTCGGGCTCGCTGGTCGGGCCGCTGATCAGGGTGACCTCCGCGCCCCGATACCAGGCGGCCTGCGCCAGGCGATGGCCCATCTTGCCGCTGGATCGATTGGTCACGACCCGCACCGGATCGAGCGGCTCCCGAGTCGGCCCCGCCGTCACCACCACCCGGCGGCCGGCCCAGGCCGAACCGCGCTTGAGGAGTCGGATGGCATGGTGGAGGATGGTCTCCGGTTCGCTCATCCGTCCCGGCCGGTCGGTGTGGCCCTCCGCCAACGGCCCCCGTTCCGGCCCCACCACCCCGAACCCGCGCCGCACCAGATTGGCCAGATTGGCCTCCGTGGGCGGGGCGGCGTACATCTCGTCGTTCATGGCCGGGGCCAGGAGAACCGGCGCGGTGGCAGCCAGGACCAGCGCGGTCAGGAAGTCATCCGCCATCCCGTGCGCCAGTCGAGCCACCAGGTGGGCGGTGGCCGGCGCGACGATGATCAGGTCGGCCTCCCGACCCAGCCGGACATGCGCGAGCGCCCGATCCGGCTCCCAGAGGGAGGTCAGGACCGGGCGCCCGGACAGTGCTTCGAACGTCAAGGGCCGCACGAACTCGGCGGCGCCCCGGGTCATCACCACGTCGACCCGGGCCCCCGCTTCGGTCAGGCGGCGGACGAGATGACAGCTCTTATAGCTGGCGATCCCACCCGTCACGCCGACCACGACGTGACGGCCGGCCCACACCTCAGACCTCGGTGCGCCGACGCCGCAGTTCCTTGAAGGCCAGCTCGCCGCTGGCCAGCTTCCGGAGCGCCAGGGTGGTGAGCTTCTTGTACTGGTGGGACTGCTCCAACTGGACCTGCTTTTCCTTCGGCAGCTCGTTGACCATCCGGGCAAACCGGGCCGCGACCAGAATGCTCCGGTACTTGGTGCCGGCGTGCTTGGCGGCGTCGGTCGGGGTGACGATTTCCATCGGTTCCTCCTCGTTAGGCGGCGCCGGCCGGCTTGGGCCGATCCGCGGCTCCGGCCAGTTCGCGCCGGAGATCGTTGACGATGTGCTCCAGATTCACCAGTCGTTCCGGCCGACGCGACTCGACGTCGAGAATGGCGGCCACGTGGGCCACCGCCTCGACCAGATCGTCGTTGACCACGACGTAGTCGTAGCGGGACGCCAGCTCCAACTCACCCGAGGCGATGGCGAACCGCCGCGCCAGGCCGGCCTCGTCCTCGGTCTTCCGGTTCCGGAGCCGGACCACCAGCTCCGTGGCCGAGGGCGGCAGCACGAACACGTGGACCGCGTTCGGGAAACTCCGCCGGAGCTGTTCGGCGCCCTGGACCTCGATGTCGAGCACCACGTGCCGCCCGGTGTCGAGGCCGCGTTCCACCTCCGACCGCAGGGTGCCGTAGAGGTTGCCCCCGTACTCGGCCCACTCCAGGAACTCGCCGGCCGTTGCCCTGGCCTGGAACGTCGCCCGGTCCAGGAAATGATAGTGCTGGCCGTCCACTTCGCCATCGCGGCGGTTTCGGGTCGTGGCCGAGATCGAGTAGACGACATCGTCCCGACCCGCCAGCAGATGCCGCGCGATGGTCGACTTCCCCCCGCCCGACGGCGAGGACAGGACCAGTAGAAACGGCCTTACTCTAAGTTCTCGAGCTGTTCCCGGAATCGCTCCAGCTCCCCTTTCATCTCGACCACGAGATGCTGCATCGCGGCGTCGTTGGCCTTCGAGCCGATGGTGTTGACCTCGCGTCCCATTTCCTGAGCCAGAAAGCCAAGCTGTTTGCCCACCGGTCGGTCGGCCGCGAGCGCCGCCGCGCTGGCGGCCAGATGCGCCTCCAGCCGGACCAACTCCTCGGTGATGTCCAGCTTCTCGGCCAGGAACGCGATCTCCTGCGCCAACCGCGCCTCGTCGACCGTCCGGCCGTCGAGCAATTGTCCCACCGCGGCCCGAAGACGATCGCGCTCGCGAACCACCCGACCGGGCGCCAACTCCGCCACCGAGGCGGCCCGGGCCCGGATCAAGCCGATCCGCTGCAGCAGTTCCGTTCCGAGCGCCGCGCCTTCGCGGGCCCGGCCGGCCTTGAGTTCCTCGATGGCTCGCCCCAGCACCGCCTCGACGGCCGCCCATTCGATGGCCGCGGCCGGTTCGTCGGGCGCGATGAAGACGTCGGGTTGGCGGGCCAGCAACTCGAGCGTCACGCCGCCGGTCAGCCCGGCCACCGCCTCCAACTCCCGCAGCTGCGCCAGCGCCAACCGGGCCCGCTCCACGTCCAACTGGGGCCCCCCGCTCGTCCGGCTCGGCCCCTCGGTCCACCGGATCCCGACGGAGAAATGCCCCCGCTCGAAATCACGCCGCAACCGTTCCCGAATCTCGGCCTCCAGCGCGGCCAATTCGGACGGAGCCTTGAGGGCCAGGCTCAGGTACCGGTGGTTGACCGACTTGAGCTCGATTCGGAGGGTTCCGCCCCCAACCGGGCCTTCGGACGCCCCGAACCCCGTCATGCTCTGCGGCAGCTTCGGACTCCGCGCCAAGGGTAGCCCAGAAAAATACCGCCCCGGGTCGTTCCCTGGTAGCCCGCATTCGCCCCGCGAAGACGGGGGTCAGCCCACCTGGGCCCAGGCGCCTAAGCTCTTTTAGATCATTGTCTTATGGAACCAGAACGAGGCCGTCGACGGTCCGACCTGGGGGAGGAAGCCGCCAGCAGTCAGGAAAACCGAGGGAACGCCGCGAGTCGAGTGCCTGCAGGGCTAGTTCGAGAATTCCCAGCGGACCCCGAAGGTGCTCGCCAGCCTCAGCACGGACAGGCCGGGCAGATAGCCGAGCCGGGAGGCCTGGAAGTTGACTCGGTCGTAATAGGCGACGAAGTCGCCGAGTTTGAACTGGATCATGGCCCGGAAGAACGTCGCGCCCTTGAGTTCGATCGGATCGCCGGTCGCCCCCCGCCCGATCACCCCGGTGCCCCAGCTCTCCATCGAGCCCTGGAGCTTCAGCCCGAAGATTCCGCTCCGGAAGGTGGGCAGGAAGCGGCTCTGGATCGTGGCATTGACGACAGAGTGGGTCGGCGGAATGCCCTCGGGGCGCGACCCGACCGGGTTGCTGTACCAGCCATCGAGCACGAACCACTGGAGCGGCGCCACCCGGGCCGACACGGTCAACCACTTCGTGGGCCCCGAAGGGCCGATCGTGTCGATGGCCCGGTACAAGGGGTACCGCTCCGGCGCGAACCCATCGGTGCGCCAGTACCCGACCTCGAGCGCCAGGCGCGGCCGGTCGAAGCCGGCGAGCAGGCCGAGGTCCTTCCGGCTGACGCTGGAGTCGGCGGCCACCGTCGGGTACGCCACCCAGGATCCGACCCGGGCCTGCGCCGTGGCCCGGAGGCCGAGCGGCAAGGTCACCCCCGCGCGCACCAAACCCCAGCGGCTGGTCCGGGCGCCGTCGTGGCGCTGATAGACCAGGTCGCCGGCCAGGACGAACGGTCCCGGCGGGGCCAGGGCCCCGCTGGCCCGCGCTTCCCACGGAGTCCACCGGGTCCGGTGTCGCAGACTGGCCGCCACGCTCGCCGCCCGGGTCCGGAAGCCGGCCTCGCCGCTGAGCTGCCAGACCGACTGGTCGACCCACCGGATATGCCCGTCGGGGCTGCCTAACGAGAGCGCCGTCGAGTCCTCCCGCCACGCGCTCCGGGCCGCCGTCACCAGCGCGCGCCACCCCAGACCCTCCGGGCTCGGCTGATAGAGCACGCTGGCCTGGAGATCGGTGCGGGACCCGGCCAGCCCCTGGGACAGGGTATCCGCGCCCAGCGAGCCGTCGGAACGGACCTCGCGGACGTCCTCCCGTTTCGGTCCGTTGAGGAAGACCTGCGCCATGGCCCGGATCGGTTTTCCCGTCGGCACGTAGCTCAGCTGGAGCCAGCCCTGCGTGTTCCGGTACGAGCCCTGGTCGCCGCTCCGGAGAGGCACGGCCAGGTGCTCAGCGGCGACCACGAACCCGAACCCGTTGGCCGATCGCTTCTCGAGGCTCGCGATGTAGCGGGCGATGTCGAAGTCGCCGCTGGCGACACCGACCCGGGTGCGCGGGGGGAGGCGATCGTGCCGCCGAGTGAAGAGGTGCACCCGGATCAACCCGGGCATCCGCTCCACCTCGACCCGCTCGAAGAACGAAAGCGGGAGGAGCGAGGGATCGACGGCCAGGCTGTCGGGGCCGAGAGCCAGATACGGCACCCCGTCGACCAGAAACTCGGCCGAGCCGGTGGCCCGAGCCTGATAGTTGACGGGCTCGGGCCGACCGATCCACCCGCCGCGCCAGAGGAAGACGCCCGGCACCTTGGTGAGCAGGTCCGATACCGTTTCCGTGTTGTGCCATTCGATCGAGTCGCGATCGAAGACCAACCGGGTGAGTGCCGGAAGCAGTTCGGGACGACCGAGACGGGGATATCCCGGCACCCGGAGCCGGCCCTCTTCGCGGCTCTTGAGGAACAACTCGGAAAAGTCGGTGGTGTCGCCGACGGCGGCGGCGCTGTCCGCCCGGGTGGTGTCGGGAACCTGCCCCGCGGCCACCGACGGCAGCGTGGCGGCGAGCAGCAGCGCCAGGAGGCCCAACCGGCTGGCCGCGCTCACGCCGGCGGCTCCAGTTCGTACGCCACGCCGTTGCCGCCGCGATCGGTCACCGGCGCCCGCCCCCGGACCCCGATTTCCACCGCCAGGTTGAGCTTGTTGTCGGTGTCGCTGGTGGTGGCGAGCAGGGCCCGCGGGATCCGGATCTCGAGCCGGGTGCCGTCGAAAGTGGGGCTCAGGACGGTGATCGTCTTCTTCCCGAAATTGACGAGTCCCAACCGGCCCGACCCGTCGTCCCGGAGGTCGAGGTAGAACTCGGCCCCGGCCGTGGTCGGGTTGCCGCCGCTCGCCCGCCCGGTGCCGGTCGACTGGTCAGTGTCGAAGAAGACGAACCCGTCGAGGGCGTTGGCGCCGCCCCCGCTCCAGCGGGAGACCGGCTCGGCGAACTCGAGGACCAGTTCGATCTGGTCGGCGTCGACCCGGCCGGACACCGTGACGAGGTCGATGGCCGCGACCGAATCGGGATTGACGGTGGCGACGGTGGTGTCGCCCTTCGGATCGTCGAAGGAGAAGTCGTAGGGCGTTTCGGTGGCCGAGCCGGTCGGATCGCCGCCGCACCCCGCCAGGACCAGCGCCACCGCGACCCCGGCCAGCCCCGCGCGCAGCACCGTTAGGCGCCTGCCCGGGCCAGCACCAGCTCGGCGAAGAGCCGGACCCCCATGCCGGTCG
>JAEUJH010000314.1 GCA_016794825.1 Gemmatimonadota bacterium | reverse complement strand
TGGTCGTCGTGGCCCAGACCGCGCCGGTGGCTCCGTACCAGACCACCACACCGTTCGACCTCGTCGCCGACCTCCGGCTTCCCGAAGGAGACTACTACTTCCCGACCTTCCGGGATCTGAACGACGGGGTCCGGATCACCTGCGTCCCCGCCAACCTGACCGAAACGGTCGACATCGAGGACAACGCCGAGTCGATCTTCTCGCTGATGTCGCAGGGCGGGACCTGGAAGCGCAAGGCTCCGGTGGGCACCGCGGTCCCGACCTACGAGTGGACCCCGACGCCCGAGTTTGCCGACACCCTCCGGAAGTACCAGTTCACCCTGGCGTCGGTGGCCGGTCTCAAGTCGCGCATCCACGATTCCGTCATCGTGACGGCCCGGATGACCCTGAATTGGAGCGCCACCGCGGCACCCCAACCCGCCGTGCCGGCCCGGATCAACTGGATCTGGCTCCTGGTTCCGGCCAGCGCCCTGCCGTTCCTGTTCCGCCGTCGGCGTCGCTGGCTCGCCGCCGCGGTGCCGCTGGTCATGACCTTCTCGCTCGTGGCGTGCGGCGTGGGACTGATCTCCTACACCTGGGATGAGAGCTTCGAGCTCCGGTTCGGGAAGTTCCGTTACACCGCCGACCCGGCCAACCCGAACTCGGTCCAGCTCGCCCTCACGGAAGGCCGGGGGACCACGACCTTCACCAACTATCGGTCGGAACACTGGGTCTACATCAAGGACGCCCAGGGAAACAAGACCGACTCGACCAAGACCACCTGCACCGGTACCGGGAGCGCCACCTATCGGCTCGATGGCGCGGTGTACCCGGACGGGGTCAAACCGCCGACCGCGCCCACCGTGGTCGACATCCTGAGCCGGGCGACCGGAATCGATCGCGATCGGATCGCCGAGCGGGTCAAACCGCCCTTCTGAGCCCGCCTGGCCTCCGGGGCACCGCCCGCCGCCAACCGATCGGCGACGGCGGTGCCCCCTTCCCGGCCTTCCACCGCCGGATCCATATTCCGCTTCATGAATCGCGCCCTCACCGCTCGCCGCACCCACAGCTTTACCGAGTCCGTCATCCGCGGGATGACCCGGCTGGCCAACCAGCACGGCGCCATCAACCTGGCCCAGGGGTTCCCGAACTTCCCGACCCCGGACATCCTCAAGGAAGCGGCCGCCAAGGCCCTCCGCGACGACATCAATCAGTACGCCATCACCTGGGGCTCCAAACGCCTCCGCGACGCCATCGCCCGGAAGTACCGCGACTGGTACGGCATGGAGGTCGACACCGAAACCGAGATCACCGTCACCTGCGGCGCCACCGAGGCCATGGCGGCCGTGCTCCTGGCGCTGGTCAATCCCGGCGAGGAAGTGATTGTCTTCGAGCCGTTCTACGAGAACTACGGCCCCGACGCGATTCTCTGCGAGGCCAAGCCGGTCTTCGTCCCGATGATGCCCGGTCAGCCCGTCGACCTCGATCGACTCGCCAAGGCTTTCACCAGCCGGACCCGCGCCGTCATCGTCAACACCCCCGGCAATCCCTCGGGCCGAGTCCTGACTCGCGCCGAGTTGACCGGAATCGCGGAGCTGTGCCAGCGGCATGGCGCCTGGGCCATCACCGACGAGATCTACGAGCACATCTACTACCAGGGCGAGCACATCCCGATGGCCACCCTGCCCGGGATGCGCGATCGGACCATCACGATCAGCGGCGCCTCCAAGACCTACAGCATCACCGGCTGGCGGATCGGGACGATCATCTCGCCCGCCACCGTCACCGACGCCATCCGGAAGGTCCACGACTTCCTGACCGTGGGCGCGCCGGCCCCGCTCCAGGA
>JAEUJH010000284.1 GCA_016794825.1 Gemmatimonadota bacterium | reverse complement strand
CATCGCCGAACCGAGCGACCTCCAGGTGACCGTGGCCCATCGGGGCTTTGCCTGGTTCGAGATCGTTCTCGAGGGTCGCGCCGCGCACGGCTCGATGCCGGAACAGGGGATCGACGCCATCGCGCACGCCGGGTTGGTCCTGGCCGCCTTCGGCGAGCTCCGGCGCGCGGTCCGGGCCCGGCCCGCGCATCCGCTCCTTGGCACTGGCGACGCCCGGATCGCCATGGTCCGGGGTGGGGAAGACGCGGCGACCGTGGCGGCGGAGTGCCGCCTGACCGTCGAACGCCGGATGCTGCCGGGCGAAACGCCGGACCAGGTCGAGGCCGACCTACGTGCCATCATGGCCGGTCTGGCCGCGTCGACGCCCGGCTTCCGGTGGACCCTGACCCGGCTGGTGGCGAGGGCCGGGTACGAGGCCGACCCGGCCTGGCCGATCGTGCGGACGGTGGTCCAGGAGGCCGAGTCGGTGTTAGGCGCCGCCCCGCGCCTCCGGGGCGAGCCGTTCTGGACCGATGCCGGCCTGTTCGATGCCGCCGGCGTGCCCTGCCTCCTGTTCGGGGTGCACGGAGGGGGCGCCCACGCAGCCACCGAATGGGTATCCGAGGCGTCGGTTCGCCAGTTGACGACCGTCCTGGAGCGGACCGCCGTCCGTTTCTGCGAGCCGTCGGATCGCTTGAACCGACCCGCCGCCACGGGTTAGGTTGAGGCCGGTCGGACGCCCGCCTTTTTCCAGCCGAGAACGCCCTTTGACCAAAGACCCGAAGGCCTCCAAAGCCCCCGCCGCCGACTCGCCCAAGGCCAGCCGGCTTCGTACCCTGACTGACGAATTTCGCGCCCTCGCCACCAAGCTCGAGGCCGGCGGCGGCCCCGACCGCGTGGCCAAGATGCACGCGCAGGGCAAACTCTCGCCCCGCGAGCGAGTGGCCGGCTTGCTGGATCCGGGCAGCCCCTGGTTCGAGGTCGGACTTCTGGTGGCGTACGATCGATACGACGGCCAGGCGCCGGGCGCCGGGGTCATCACGGGCGTGGGCCTGGTGGGTGGTCGGGAGGCCGTCGTCGTCGCCAACGATGCCACCGTCAAGGCCGGCTCGTGGTGGCCGGAAACGATCGGGAAGATTCTCCGCGCCCAGGAAATCGCCATGCGGCAGCGGATCCCGATCGTGTACCTGGTCGACAGCGCCGGCGTCAACCTGCCGTATCAGGGCGGGGTGTTCCCGGGGCAATACGGCGCCGCGCGGATCTTCTACTACAACTCGATCATGCGGCGCTACCTCCACGTCCCGCAGATTGCCGCCGTGATGGGGAGCTGCGTGGCCGGGGGCGCGTACCTGCCGGCGCTGTCCGACGTGATCTTCATGGTCGACGGAACCAGCTTCATGGGCCTCGGCGGTCCCAACCTGGTCAAGGGCGCCACCGGCCAGACCGTCGACGGCGAGTTGTTAGGCGGCGCCCGGACCCACACCGAGATCAGCGCCGTGGCCCACTACATGGCCAAGAACGACACCGCGTGTCTCGGCCAGATCCGCGAGTACGTGGCCCGGTTGCCCCGGCGTCCCGGGGTGGTCCATCAGGTCACGGCGGCCGCCGCCCCGGCCCGGCCGCCGGCCGATCTCTACGACATCCTGCCGCAGGACCACCGGATGTCGTACGACATGCGGCACGTGCTCGACTGTCTGATCGACGGGGGCAAGCTCGACGAGTTCCAGCCCGGCGTGGCCGGCGAGATGATCTGCGGCCACGGGCGGATCGAGGGCTGGCCGGTGGCGGTCATCGCCAATCAGCGCGGGGTCATCAAGGCCAAGCCGGGCGAGCGGCCCCACTTCGGCGGGATCATCTACACGGAAAGCGCCGAAAAGGTGGCCTACTTCATCGAGACGGCCAGCCGGGAGCGGATCCCGATCCTCTTCGTGCAGGACGTGAGCGGGTTCATGGTGGGGCCCGACGCCGAACACTCGGGCATCATCCGCGCCGGGGCCCGATTTGTCGAAGCGATGGCCACCGCCGTCGTCCCCCGTATCGTGCTGACCGTCAATCATGCCTCCGGCGCCGGCTACTATGCCATGGCGGGGCAGGGCTTCGACCCCGATTTCCTCCTGTCCTGGCCGACCGGCCGGATGGGCGTGATGGAGGGCGAGGCCGCGGTCATGGCGGTCCACGGCCCGACCATCGAGAAGGCCAAGAAGGAAACGAAGGAACTCGCGCCCGAGGTCGAGGCCTCGATCGGCCAGATGCGGGCCGACTACGACCGCGATCTCGACGCCCGCCATGCCGCGGCCCGCGGGCAGGTGGACGCCATCGTTCTCCCCGAGGATACCCGCGATGTCCTGGCTTTCCTGCTGCGCGCCTCGGCCAACTTCGCGGGTCCGCACGTCGGACCCTTCGTGCTGCCGCCGATCGACGATCATGCCGGCGCCTGATCTCCGCGTCCTGGCGCTGGTCCTGCTGACGGTCGGCTGCGCGCCGACCGTCACGACCACGCCGCAACCCAACATGGATCCCGGGCGGATCATCACGCCGCCGCCCCCGCCGCCGCCCCGCCTGCCCGAACCGAAGCGCCCCGTCCTCCCGCCGTCGGAAGCGTACGGGCGCGGTCTGATGCCGCTGGCGTCGACCAACGTCTGGGCCTATCGCCAGGCCAATCCGACGTACGATGGCCGCGGGGTGCTGATCGGCGTGCTGGACAGCGGCATCGACGCGGCGGTGCCCGGCCTCGGCTTTACCTCCACCGGCGATCGGAAGCTGCTCGACCTTCGCGACTTTTCGGGCGAGGGGCGGGTGACCCTGGCACCGGTGGTGCCCCGGGGCGACAGCGCCGTCGTGGCGGGCGTCCGGTTGACGGGCCTGCAGCGCGTCGCCACCGTCGGCGCGGGGCCGCTGTTCGGCGGCGCGATCCGCGAACGGATCCTCGGCGAAATGCCCGCCGCGGACCTCAATGGCGACGGCGACGACGAAGACCTGATGGCGGTCGTCGTCGCCAAGGCGTCCGACGGCTGGGTCCTCTTTGCCGACACCGACGGCGACGGCTCCCTCGCCAGCGAGCGGCCGATCCACGACTACCTGGTGGCGCGCGAGACCTTCGGCTGGACCGTGGCCGGTCGGCCGAGTCCGCTGGCCGTCGCGGTCAACTTCGGCCCCGGCGATCCGCCCACCCTCGATCTCTTCTTCGATACCAGCGGCCACGGCACCCACGTGGCCGGCATCGCCGCCGGCTACGGCCTCTACGGCGTCAAGGGGTTCGACGGCGCCGCGCCGGGCGCGCAGTTGCTCGGTCTCAAGATCGCCAACAACGCGTTCGGCGGCATTTCCGTCACCGGCAGCATGCTGCGCGCCATCGACTACGCCATCCGGTTCGCGCGCGATCGCCAGTTGCCGCTGGTGCTCAACATGAGCTTCGGCGTCGGCAACGAGCGCGAGGGCGCGGCCCGGATCGACGCCCTGGTCGACTCGGTCCTGCTCGCCAATCCCGAACTCGTCTTCGTGACCAGCGCGGGCAACGATGGGCCCGGGCTGTCGACGATGGGCTTTCCAGGGTCGGCCGCCAGGGTCATCAGCGTCGGCGCCACCATTCCGCCGGCCTTTACCGGCGCCACCGATGGCGACGTGATCGCCTTCTTCAGCTCCCGCGGCGGCGAGACCGCCAAGCCCGACATCCTGGCTCCGGGCATTGCCTATTCGTCGGTGCCCCGGTGGGACACCGGCTCGGAGGACAAGAACGGCACCAGCATGGCGTCGCCGCAGGTGGCCGGGGCCATGGCGCTGCTCCTCTCCGGCCTCCGCCAGGAAAAGCGCGGTTGGACCGCGGCCCAGGTCCGCCAGGCGGTCCTGGCCTCGGGACGGTCGTTAGGCCCGTCGCTCCGGGCCGATCAGGGTGCCGGCCTGCTCGACCTGATGGCCGCCGATCGGGTTCTGCGGCGACTGCCCGAAATGGCGGTCGTGGAGGTCGCCGTCGGCGGAATGGCGGGTGGCGCGGTCTTCCGGGTCCTCGATCAGGGCCGGGCGGCGGACACCACGATCACGGTCGAGGTGTCGGGTTCGATCGGTGGCCCCCTCCGGCTTTCGAGCAACGCCGGGTGGCTCGGCGCGCCGGCCTCGGTGCAGCTCTCGCCGCCACGGACCCGGTTTCCCCTCACCATCAAGGGCTCCAGCGTCAAGGGCGCGGGCATCGTGGCGGGCACCGTCACCGGGTGGGCCACCGATACCACCATCGGACCGCTCTTCCGGGTTCCGGTGACCGTGGTGAGTCCGTTCGAGGTCCCCGATTCCGGCCTGGTGGTGCGTTCGACGTTGACCTCCGCGGGTGTCCAGCGGGTGTTCTTTGCCGCCGATACCGCGCGGCCGTTCCGGGTCTCGGTCGCCACCACGTCGAAGGACGCCGAGGTTCTCTCGTTCCTTCACGAGCCGGGCGGCCAGCCGTATCGCGAGGAGAGCGCCCGCCGGGGCGGGTTCGGCGAGGAAGCGGCAACCTATGACCTCGATGCCCGCGAACTGGTGTCGGGACATTACGAGGTGGTGACCGTCGCGCCGCCCACGGCCGGCGCCTCGATCGAGGTCGGCGTCCAGCGCTCACCGGTTTCGCTGCGGATGATCCGGTCCGCCAAGGACACCGTCACGGCCACGGCCACCAACGTCACCGCGACTGCCGTGGCGGGCACGGCCATGTTCGGCCTGGTCGGCGGGGAACGCACCATGGCGTTCAGCCAGCGCGGCTCCGCCGAGCGGCGCGTGAGGGTCACGGTTCCGAACTGGGCCGCTCGCCTGGTCGTGGACCTGACGCTGCCCCGCGCGGTGTGGCCCCTGTTCACCGACTTCGGCCTGGCGGTCCTCGACGCCGAGGGCAGGGTCCTCAGCAAGGATCCGATGAACTATGCCTTCGGTCGGACCGTCGTGGGTCTCGATTCGACCCTGGCGGGCCGCGAGGTCGAGATCGTGCTCATGCCGGGCCTGGCCGATCCGTCTGCCACTCCGCTCTGGGATGGCGATCTCTCGATCCGCTTCTATGCTGAGGCTCCGACCCTGGTCGAGACCGCCGCGCGGAGCGAGTTCACCCTCGCGCCGGGCGCGGCCGTATCGCTTCGTTATCCGATCGGCCGGCTGCCCTGGACCCTGGGCGATGGGTTCTTCCCGATCGGCCACTTCGTGATCGAAACCGGCACCGGACTGTGGGGGCGGGAGAGTGGCCTGTCGGAGCCACGGCCCCCGTTGATGCGGTAATGGCGCAGTTCCGGCTCGGGCTGGCGGTCGTCGGCCTGATCGTGGCGGTGGCCGGGGTCCTCCGGGATGACCGCCGCCTGGTCTGGGTGGCCATCGTGGCGATCGGGCTCTCGATCGCCATCCGGATGTGGCTCCGGCGGACTCAGCCGCCGGCGTAGGTTCGATCCGTCCACCGGCAAAACGGTTAGGCGCGGCGCGGTCCGGTCCTCGATACTGGGGCGGTGACCCCGACCGCCACTCGCGCCCCCTTCGAAGCCGCCCGCGCCGCCCTCGAGCGCCACTTCGGCTACCCGGCCTTCCGGGCCCCGCAGGAGCGGGTCGTCCGGTCCGTCCTGGCTGGCGTCGACACCCTCGCCGTGCTGCCGACCGGGGCGGGGAAGTCGGTCTGCTTTCAGATCCCCGCCCTCGTGCTCCCCGGCATCACCGTCGTCATCTCCCCACTCCTGGCATTGATGGAGGATCAGGTTTCGGCGGCCCGCCGCCGGGGGATTCCCGCCCGGGCCCTCAACAGTCTCGAATCGCCGACCGATCGGCGCCGGACGCTGGCGGAAGTCGCCCGGGGGGAGGTCAAGCTCCTCTATGTCGCGCCGGAACGGGCAGCGCGGGTCGTTGAGGAGTTGAGCGAGGCGGGGGCCTCCGTGGACCTCCTGGCCGTCGACGAGGCGCACTGCATTGCCGAATGGGGGCCGGACTTCCGCCCGGCCTACCTGACCCTCGGCCGGTTTCGCCAAGCCCTGGGCCACCCGCCGGCCGTGGCCCTGACCGGAAGCGCCACCCCCGAGGTTCGCGACACGATCGTCCGGGTCCTCGGTCTCGGCGCGCGAGGCGGTTGCGACCGCCATCTCGCCTCGTTCGACCGGCGCAATCTCTGGTTCGGGGTCGACCGCGTGCCCGACGACCGAGGTCGCCTCCGCCGCCTCCTCGAACTCCTGACGAGCGAGGGCCGGCGGGGGATCGTGTATGCTCCCACCCGGAACCTGACCGAAGCGCTGGCCCGCATCCTCCGGGAGCGGGGGTTCCGGGCCCGGCCGTACCACGCGGGTCTGTCCAAGGAACGGCGCGGGCGGCTCCTCCAGGCCTTTCTCGACGACACCGTCGACGTCGTCACGGCCACCTGTGCCTTCGGCATGGGCATCGACAAGCCGGATGTCCGCCTGGTCGTCCATTGGAGCATGCCGCCCACGCCCGAGTCGTACTACCAGGAGGCCGGCCGGGCGGGCCGCGACGGCGCGCCGTCGCGCTGCGTGCTCCTCTACCATCCCTCCGACGGCGACCTCCCGCGCCAAGAACTGCTGGTGACCTTTCCGCCCCGACCGGTCATCGAGGAAGCCTGGCGCCAGCCCGACCGGCTCGAACGGCTGCCCGCCAACGTGGCGGCCTCGGTCCGCCGGCTCCGGGAGGAGCTGCGGCCGGAGCGGGGTCCGGTCCGGTGGGATCGGATCGACCGGCGCCGAGCCGCGGCGCTCGATCGGATTCGGGCCGTCGAGCGCTACGCCAGCGGCGGACGCTGCCGCCGGGCGGAGCTGCTTGGGTACTTCGGTGAGCGCCTGATCCGATGCTCCGGTTGCGATCGTTGC
>JAEUJH010000267.1 GCA_016794825.1 Gemmatimonadota bacterium | reverse complement strand
GGTTCCGCAAACCATCGTGCCGACCCTGCTTGCCGCGCACACCGTCCCGCCCGAGTACCGCGAGCGGCGGGAGCGGTACGTCGATCTGGTCGTGGACGAGATCATTCCGGCCGCGGCGGCGCGGGGTCTGGCTCGGTTCTGTGACGTCTTCGTGGAGGAGACAGCGTTCTCGCCGGCCGAAGGCCGCCGGGTGCTGGAGGCCGGGCTGGCGCACGGCCTGGTGCCGAAGATCCACGCCGACCAGATCACCGATACCGGGGGCGCCGCGCTCGCGGCGGCGGTCGGGGCCGCTTCGGCCGACCACCTCGAACGGGTCAACGACGCTGGCATCCGGGCCATGGCGGCCGCCGGGGTGGTGGCCGTCACCTTGCCGCTCGCGTCGCTCTACCTCCACCAGTCCCCGGTCGCGGCCCGGCGCCTCATCGAGGCCGGCGTGCGGGTGGCGGTGGCCACCGATTTCAACCCGGGGTCCGCGCCGAGTTTTCACCTGCCGTTCGCGATGACCCTGGCGGCCACGCTGCAGCGGATGACCCCCTCGGAGGTCCTCAAGGGGGTTACCAGCGTGGCGGCCGCCGCTCTTCGGCTCGACGGAACGCTGGGGTCGCTCGAAGTGGGCAAGCGGGCCGATGCCGCCATCATCGACGCCGAGTCGATCGATCACTGGCTCTACCATCTCCGCGCCAACGCCTGCGTCGGCACCCTGATCGGCGGCCGCCGCCTCTGACGACCCGCCGGTCGCCGTGTCGTTCCGACGACGCCCGGGTGTGGCCGTGTCCTTTTGACGCGCGACCAGGTCCGGTACTCCATTCGTTAAGTAGTTGTTAGAAATGGGCTTGCGGTCTGTCGACCCGGGGGCTCATCGCTTGCAAGCAGGGTATCGGCCGATTGCGGGGGCAGGGGCGGTTGCCGGTGACAGCCCGGGGGGCATCAGGCTCGGGCGGCCGCCCCGACGGGGGTGGGCTCCGCTTGCGGACAGCGAAAACTGACAACATCTTGGTAGTCGCCAACTTGGATACAATCGCTCGGCGCCGTGGGAAGGCGGCGTCGGGCTGCGGTTCGATGCCGTCGGCAGCGTGGCGGGAGGAGGCCGGAACGATCGGCCTCACCCCTTCGGTCCGACGCCTTCCCGTGTCAGCAGGACTCGGTTCATTCAGTTCAGTTCACCGTATCACCACCAACTCGGGGGATCGATGGGTATTCATCGCAGGATCCTGAGGCTCGCGCTGGCGGCGTTCCTGGCCGTTCCCAGCCTTGCGTCTGCTCAGGGCCGCCAGATCTCCGGTACCGTGACCCGGTCCGGAACCGGCGCGCCGGTTCCGGAGGCCGTGGTCTCCGTTACCGGCACCACGAACTCGGCTCGGACCGATGCGCAGGGGCGGTACACCGTCTCGGCACCGGCCGGGGATGTCCGTCTGACCGTTCGGGCCATCGGGTTCACCCGGAAGGATGCCATCGTTCCCGCGTCACAGAACACCGTCAACTTCGTGGTCGACCAGGACGTCTTCAAGCTCGACGAGGTCGTCGTGTCCGGTCAGGCCACGACGGTCGAGCGCCGTCAGGC
>JAEUJH010000248.1 GCA_016794825.1 Gemmatimonadota bacterium | reverse complement strand
AGCTGGGCCGCTTCGATGGCGCGGATCAGATCGGCGCGGCGGAACGGGCGGATCATCGGGCTCGGATCGGCCACGTCGCCCCGGGCAATCAGGTACTCGGCCAGCGGCAGCAGCGGGTGATCGAGCGGAACGAACGGGGAGCCCTGGGCCGCGAGCGGCCCGGCGGCCGCCAGGAGGAGGACCAGAAGGAAGCGCACGGGCGGAATGTAACCGGGGGACCGGCTATGTTTCCCGCCCCATGGACTCCCTTCGTATCGAGGTGACGCGCGGCTCGCTGGTCGAGTCGGTGCATCGAGTGTCCGCCGCCGTGGTCGACGCCAAGGGCCGCCTGGTGGCGGCCGCCGGCAACCCCGATCTGGTGACCTTCTGGCGCTCGGCGGCCAAGCCGTTCCAGGCGTTGCCGCTGCTCCAGGACGGCGCGGTCGAGCGGTTCGGGCTCACCAGCGAGGAACTGGCGCTCGCCTGCGCCTCGCATTCGAGCGAACCCTTCCATCTCGAACTGGTCGAGCGGTTCATGGCCAAGGTCGGGATCGACGAGAGCCTCCTGGCGTGCGGGCCGCACCCGCCGCTCGGCGCCGAGGTGGCCCGCGACGTGGCCCGGCGGGGCACGATCATGACGGCGCGCTGGAGCAACTGCTCCGGCAAGCACACCGGCCTCCTGACCCTGGCCAAGCATCATGGCTGGCCGCTGACCGGTTACGAGCGGGCGGGCCACCCGGTCCAGGAGCGGATCCTCCAGGAGGTGACGCGGTGGACCTCGGTGCCCACGACCGATCTGATCCAGGCGGTCGACGGGTGCACCACGGTCTGCTTTGGCCTCCCGCTGGTGGCGATGGCGCTCGCGTATGCCCGGTTCGGCGTTTCGGACGAGCCCGAGGCGCGCCGCATCTGGAGCGCCATGACCGACCATCCGGAGTTGATTGCCGGCACCGGCCGACTCTGCACTGATCTGATGCGGATCTGGCCGGGCGAGGTCGTCGCCAAGATCGGCGCGGAGGGCGTCTACTGCGCCGCGATTCCCGGCCGGCGGCTCGGCATTGCGGTCAAGGTCGAAGACGGCGATCTCCGCTCGGTGGGTGTCGGATTGCTCGCCGTGATCCGGCAGGTCATTGCGCGCGAGCCCGCGGCCGGTCCGTCGCTCGAGGCGTTGAGCGGCCTGGCCGATCACGCCGAGTTTCCGGTCCGGACCACCCGGGGGGCCACCGTCGGCCAGACGCGAGCCGCGGGGCGGCTCGAGTTTTTCGGATGATGGTAGGCGTCAGAATGATGCTGGCGTCTGGTCGGAGCCTGTTATCGTGACGGAACTCGATCCGGCCACCCGGGCGCTGGTTCGGTTGGGCGCCGTGGTTGCGCAGCCGGATCGCGACCGGCTCGACGCGGCGGCGCGCGCGGCGGTCGAAGCCGGCGTTCCGGTCCTCTGGGGCGACGAACTGGTGCTGCAGTCGGTGCTGATGGTCGGCTATCCTCGCGCCCTGACGGCCGGCATGGCCTGGCGCCAGGCCACCGGTCGTCCCGCGGAGTGGTTGGAGGACGGCGCCGATTTCGGGCGGGTGACAGATTGGCGGCAGCGGGGCGAAGCCACCTGCCGGATCGTCTATGGAGCGAACTATGACAAGCTGCGGGCCAACGTCACCGAACTGCATCCGGCGCTCGACGCCTGGATGGTCGCGGAAGGGTACGGGCGGACGCTGTCCCGGCCGGGGCTCGATCTGGTTCGTCGGGAGTTCGTGGTGATCGCGCAGGTCGTCATGCTCGGC
>JAEUJH010000211.1 GCA_016794825.1 Gemmatimonadota bacterium | reverse complement strand
GGCGCGGGCCTCGCCATCCGGAGCTTCGTCGCCCGGATGTCGATCGACGCCGGGTTCGAGCCGGCGGGTGTCACCACGATGGTGGTGTCGGTGGCGGGAGCCCGGGTCGGCGAGGCCGAGCGGCGGGCGGATTTCTATCGAGAACTGCTCGAGGGGGTCGGGCGGCTGCCGGGCGTCGAGTCGGCCAGCATGATCAACCACCTCCCGCTGGCCGGCGACGCCTGGAACCAGAGTTACCAGGTCGAGGGCCAGCCGCCGGCCGAGCCGGGGCAGGAGCCGCGCGCGGCGTACCGGGTGGTGATGCCCGACTACTTTGCCACCGTTAGGCTGCCGCTGGTGGCCGGCCGCGACTTCGGCCCCGACGACGCTCAGGATCGACCCGGGGTCATCGTCGTCAATCAATGGCTGGCGGAGCGGGTGTGGCCGGGTCGGGATCCGATCGGGCAGCGGATCAGCTTCGACGACGCGACTCGGCAACCCCACTGGCTCACGGTGGTGGGCGTCGTGGCCAACGCGGTCCGATCCGACTGGACGGCCGGGGCGGCCGCGGAGATCTATCTCCCGCTCCTGGAGTCGCCGCCTTATCGAACCAGCCCGTCGCCGGCGTTTGGCTATCAGACCCTGGTGATCCGGACGCCCGGCGAGCCGGCCGCGACGGCGGCGGCCGTCCGGCGGCTCATTGCCCAATCGGATCGCGACGTGCCGATCTCGGAAGTCCAGACGCTGACGGACGTGGTGGCGCGCGCCAACGCCGAGCCGCGCTTCTATCTGTTCCTGCTGGCCACCTTTGCGGGGCTGGCCGTGGCGCTGGCGGCGGTGGGGATCTACGGGGTGATGAGCTACACGGTGGCGCAGCGCACCCGCGAAATCGGGATCCGGATGACGCTCGGCGCCGACCGGCGTCGGATCCTCGGGCTGGTGGTGGGGCGGGGCGCGGTGGTGGCGCTGGCCGGGGCCGCGGTGGGCGTCGTGGCCGCCGTCGGACTGAGCGGGTTCATGCGGACCCTGCTCTACGGCGTGACGCCCACCGATCCGGTGACGTTTTCGGTGGTGCCGATCCTCCTGGCCCTGGTGGCGACGCTGGCGACGCTGGTGCCGGCGGCGCGGGCCGCGCGGATCGACCCGGGGACGGCGGTCCGGTCGGGCGATGAGTCGACGGGTTGAGTCGGGGCTGGCCCGGTCGGAAGCGGATCGAGGCGGGGCTGCGGCAGGTCGGGAGCGGCCAAGTTCTGTCCCACGAAGACGTCAAGCGGCGTCTGCTGGGTCGGTCGTGACGCGGGTTGTCTGGACATTGCGGGCCGTCGAGAGCATTGAAGAGATCAAGGCCCACCAGTTCACCCGGGTATGCCGCACCTCATGTGGAGCGACACGGAGGCCCGCTCGCCAGCCACCGGCCCGATGAGTATCGGCCCTAGCGCCGACGCCCTCAACGGGTCGTAGTACGGCTCGGTCGGCACCGGGAGTTGCTCCCAGAAGGCCGAGTAGGTCTCCAATTCCTTCTCCAGCGTCCCCCGGGCGATATTCGGCCCGATCATTCGATCAACAAACCGCGTCGCTCCGGTTTGCATGGCGCCCCTGATCGCGATCGTATGGGAGACCAGCCTGGCCGATCGTGGTCGGTGGATCGTCCCGGCTGGGGCAGCAGCGCGGGAACCCGCTCTGCTTGGCGGGTCGGCTGTCCCCGGGGAGGGGAAGCCTACGGGTTACCGACCACCTGCCGCCAAGGTCAGTGGCTTGACTGGTTCGGGTTGTCGAGTTGTTCGAAACGATTGAGGGCGAAGGCGCGGAGTTCTTCAAGTTCGGCCTCAAGTTGCGCGGATCGGCGCCTGGCACCCACCCAAGCCACGGCGAATGCCACCGCGGCTGCGACCGTGACCCCGAGGACGAAGCTGTAATAGAGCGGCAGCCCTTCCTCCATCGGTATTGCCTCCCCGGCAAGTGGATCAGGAGCTACCTTGGCGGCGTCCTCTGAGGCCGCTGAACGTACCCGACCCCACTCTCATCTTGTCCAGGCCGCCGATTAGACAGAGCCGCCGCGGCCGACGGTGGGCCAGGCTGATCCGGGGGACGGTCGCTTCGCAGCGTTGCGTGCGCCTGAGTCCGGGAGGCGTTCGAGGGGTCCTGGACGGTCGAAATGCGCTATGAAGGGGCACCGCTGACGCCCACCCCGCCGGGTGGTAAGCCCGGGGTGCGGCGAGGGGACTTGGAGCCAGGGCGGGGTACTTGCACCGCACGTTGCCGACCAATCAGTCCGGTGTTACCAGCAACAGTTGCGGTTGGTTCCAGATCTGTCAAGGGCTGCTTCAAATTGCGCCATCTTCTCGAAAGACGTACGATTTTGAGTGGAGCGAAAAGGTGCCCGTTTGGATGCCGGACGATGGCAACGCCTTCCCGGCCCGGCCCGGTCGCGATCTCGTCATCGTCGCCACCCCGCGCGCCGCCCGCTGGCCACGCTGGTGCCGGCAGTGCGGGCCGCGCGGATCGACCCGGGGACGGCGGTCCGGTCGGGCGACGATCCGGCGGCGTGAGGCCGGGGCGCGATCGGCCCTGGAGGCTGGCGACGGCCCTAACGCCGACAGGCCCTCACCGGGTCGTAGTACGGCCCCGTCGGCACCGTGAGCCGTTCCCAGAACGCCGAGTAGGTCTCCAGTTCCTTCTGCAGCGTCGCCGGGGCGATCTTCGGCCCGATCAGCCGATCGACGCAACCGCACCACTTCCGGCTTGCCTGCCGCCCCTGATCACGATCGTATCGGAGACAGGCCTCGCCGATCGTGGTCGGCGGATCGTCCGGCTGCGGCAGCACCGCGGGAACCCGCTCGGCTTGGAGGGTCGGCTGCTCATCGGCCAGGCGGCGGAGGTTGTCCAGGAACTGGCGCAGCACCGGGGCCTGGCATCCCGCGCGGAACAGCTCCGCCATGTCCGCCTTGAGCGTCTCCTTGACCTGCGTCAGCTCGCCCCCCAGCCGGACCGCCTCGGCCGGACTCGCCATCGCGGCGGCGGGAAACAGCTCGTCCGGCGTGCTGATCGGAGGGGCGAACTGATTGTCGAACCAGGCCTTGAACACCCGCTTGAAGTCGGGATGGACGAAGATGGTGTCGGCGCTGACGAGCCGATCCTTGCCGAAATAGTCTTCCCGAAACGTGGTGGTGATCCGCATGGCCGAGCCGCGCGGGAGGAGGGAGCGACAGCTGTCGCCGTAGGTGACGACGGCCCGAAAGAGGAGCCGACCGAAGCGCCACTCGCGGGTGGCGTCGGGATAGTAGCCGTCGAAGACCTGTCGAATCTCCCGCGCGTTCCGGTAACCGGCCCAGGCCTGGTCCGGCTGATAGACGAGCCCCTTGGCGCGATACGCCGCGGGCTTGGCGCGCTCCCGCTCGCTCACCCGCAGCCGCCCGGCCAGTACGGCCGCCCGCTCGGTGCTGTCGCGCTTGGCGCGATACTCGGCGGCCACTCGCGCCACGCCATGCATCGAGTCGCGAACGGCGATGATCGCGCCCACCGTGTTGTGCTCGGTGGGCCGACCCTGGACCGTCCACTCGTACGGCCCGACCGAACCGCGCCGCTGCCCCAGCCAGCGTTCGATCCCGATCGGCACCTCGATTTCCCGACCGAAGCTCGGATGCAGGCGATACTCGTTGAGCCCGAACGGACTGTTGGGCTGGTGGGCGAGGTGCAAGTCGGACTGATAATGCCAGATCTCCACGGCAATCGAGGTGGCGGCGGTCTCGCGGAGATGGGGCAGCACGGCGGCCCGGAACCTGGCCAGGGCCGCGGCGCTGGGTCGGCCATTGGGCTCCGCGGCATCCTGGTCGAGGATCGGGGCGCCGGGTTCGAGGCTCCGGATCAACCCGAAGTAGATCCGGTTGGGCTGCTCGCCGAGCTTGAACAGGGGGCCATCCGGGGTTGCGGCCACGAAGGTGGCTTCTCGGAAACCCCGGTCCCGCATCGCGGAGGCATCGGCCTCCGCCGAGTTCGCGGCGGCGCCGTCGCCACCGGCCGCCGTCACCCCGGCCGGCGCGGACTGCTGATAGAGCGGATGGCTCCGGACCAGCGGGATGATCACGATGTACGGCGTTCCGGGGCGGGGGCGGGTGGAAAACACGTCCTGCTGGAGCATCTCCCTCACCACCTGGGTGGCGGCGTCCATGGCGGCCTGGAGCGCGCGATTGGTTCGGGCCTCCGAGAGCACGATGCCGACCATACCGGGCCGCTCGAGGTAGAGCGTGCCGCCTTGATCGGTAAAGGTGGCGTAGAGCGCCACGCAGGCCGAGGCGCCCTGGGTCGCCGGAAAGCGGATGGGCATGGCCGGCGCGCGGCGGAGCGGTTGGATCCCGTCGTAGAGGACGATCGGCTTGACGGCACCTTGGGCGGCG
>JAEUJH010000200.1 GCA_016794825.1 Gemmatimonadota bacterium | reverse complement strand
GTTCGGCACCCATCACGACGCGTGGACCTTCGGGGCCGTCGACCCCGGCACCGGCGCGGCGGCGCTGCTCGAAACCGCCCGGGGGCTCGCGGCGCTGGCCCGGACCGGCTGGCGGCCCCGGCGCTCCATTGCCTTTGCCTTCTGGGACGCGGAGGAATACGGGCTGGTCGGATCGACCGAGTACGCCGAAGAGTTCCGCGATCGGCTCACGCGGGAGTTGGTGGCGTACGTCAACACCGACATGTACATGGCCGGACGATTCGATCCGGGCGGGGTGCCCTCGCTCCGCGACTTCGTGGCCGACGTGGCTCGCGACGTGGCCGACGTCGCCGGGACCACCGGCGCCGGCAGCGTGGCCGACGGGTGGCGCCGATCGGCGTGGCAGCGACTCCCGGCCGGGCAGCGGACCGGCGACGAGCGGACCTTCGAGCCGGACCTCAAACCGTTGGGCAGCGGCGCCGACTTCGTCCCGTTCCAGGACTTTCTCGGCGTCCCGACCCTCGCGCTCGAGTTCATCGGCGACAACGGCTACGGCTTCGGTACCTATCACTCCAACTCGGATTCGCGCACCTACGTCGAGCGGATCGCCGACCCGGGCTTCCGGCAGGGCGCGGTGCTGGCCCGGCTGCTCGGCACCGTGGCGCTCCGCCTGAGCGGGGCCTCCGTCCTTCCGTTTCGATTCTCGCGCTATGCCGACGCGCTTGGCCGGGCGGTGACGAGTGCCCGCTCGTGGGGCGCGCCCGACGGTCCGACCCCGTCCCTGGCCGACCACGCCGCGCTGGTGGCCGGCGTCGACCGGGCCGCCCGGCGGCTCGAGGCCGCGGTCGATTCCGCGCTCCGCGCCGGCCCGCTGCCCGACGCCGTCGCGCGGCGCCTGAACGATGGCCTCGCCCGGCTCGAGCAGCTCCTGACGGACGACGACGGCGCTCCCGAGTCGCGCTGGTTCCGGCACGTGGTGTATGGGTGGAACATCTACTCGCTCTACGACGGGCAGCCGTTTCCGGGACTGTTCGAGGCGGTCAGGCTGCGGGACGCGGCGCGGACCGATCGGGAGGCCGGGCGGGTGCTCCGGGCGCTGGAACGCATGCGGGTCGAACTGGAGACGCTGGGTACGCTGCCGGGCAGGTAGCGGCTGGTTGGCCGATGATCGCGACCGATGGTTCCGGGCACTTTGCGGGGCGCCGATTTGGGCGACCGAGCGCGAGCGGTGGTTCGCGCCGCGCACCGGCGCGGCGATACCCTCAGACCCCGGATTCCGCTGAGCGCTGGTTCCGGAGCACCCACCAACCCAGACCCACCGAGCCGAACATTACCGCCATCGCGCCGACCCGGAGCGTCCGCGCGATCGCTCCGTCCTGGTGGAGCACGTTCCAGGTGGTCAGCAGAAAGGTCCAGTCGTGTTCGCCGCCGCCCACCAGCGGGAGTTCCTGCGCCCGGGCATCCGCCACGTAGCGCGCGATGTTCCAGCCGTTCTGGCCCAGCCACCAGAGCGGCACGGTGACGGCGTGCCAGTCGCGGCGCCGCGCGAAGTACCCCGCGAACACCGCTGGAACGAGGAGTTGCAGCAGAGTGCCGCCCAGCGCCGTCAGCACGTCGCCACCCCACCCGAAGAAGAGATGGCCCGCCTCGTGAATGGCGAGGTCGAGATC
>JAEUJH010000199.1 GCA_016794825.1 Gemmatimonadota bacterium | reverse complement strand
CGGCTCGTCCAGTTTTGGGTTCCGGACACCCGCGTCCCCGGCTTCGCGGAGGAATGCCGCCGCCAGAGTCAGCGAGCGGCCCGGGCGCGGCGGGGCGAACGCGAAGCTCTCGACTGGCTTGATCGCGCCCGCGATATCGATGCATGGACCGCTTGACCCGGGGAGACGTCGTCGTAGTCGCCCTCCAGGGCGACTACGGCAAGCCGCGGCCGGCGGTTGTGGTTCAGTCCGATCTGTTCAACGACGCTCACGCCAGCATCAGCGTGGTGCCGGTGACGACGACGTTGGTGGACGCGCCCTTGTTCCGCCTGACGGTCGAGGCTTCACCCGCCAACGGGCTTCAGACGCTCTCGCAACTGATGGTCGACAAGCTGACGGCCGTGCGTCGGGATCGCATCGATCGCGCCGTCGGACGGGTCGATGACGATCTGATGCTCCGGGTGAATCGGGCGCTCGCGCTCTGGCTCGGGCTGGCCGCCTGACGGCCACTCCCGGATCCCGCGCTGTTCCGGAGCGCACCCGGTCGTCTTCGCGCAACTCCGACAACCAAGGCCGGGAAGGAATCCGCGCTCGTGTCCTCGATTCCAGACGAGCCGCAAGCCGCCCAGTCCTCCACTCTCATCCGCGGCCCGGCAAGCCGGGGGGCGAACCCGTCGAGAGCGCGCCCGGGACGGCGAATGCAAAGGTCCGTCGCGCTGCTCTTCGCGGCGGCGGGGTCGGCCTGCGCCGATCCGCCTCCCGACCCTTGGACCACCGTTCCCTTTGTCGACAACCCTGCCCCCGCCGACCGACTCCAACTCGTCGCGGACCCGATCGCCGCTCCCGTCCTGCCGGGGCTGGCCACCGCGCGGTTTGCCGACGATCGGGGTGCCCTCCTCGTCCTGGTGCCCGAGATGCGGGCCGTCCGCTTCGACAGCACCGGTGCGGTTGCCTGGGCCTCCGGGCGGAAAGGGGCCGGGCCCGGCGAGTACACCCGAATCGATTGGGTTGGCCGTGGGCCCGGGGATGCCTGGACCTTGTTCGATGCCGCCAACCGCCGCGTGACCACGCTCAGTCCGTCGGGCGAACTTGTTGCCGTCTGGTCGCTGAACCACGGCGGTACCTTCCCCATCCTGCGGCTTGCTGACGGCGACCTCGTCGGCTGGTCCCCCGCGCCCGATCGAATCCCCTCCGGCCGGTTCCGAGGCCGCGTTTCCTATCGGCGCATCGCCGAGCACTCCGATTCAACGGAACACCTGGTGGACCTCGCGGGAGCCGAGTATGTCGGCCTTCCGCCTGACTCGTGGCAGGAGGTGGAACTCGGCGCGTCGTTTCTGCACGCCGCGGCGGGGGGTCGGGTGGCCCATGTGTCCACCGATCGCGCCGAGATCAGGCTCTTCGACGCCCGAGGAAAGGCGTGGCGGGTGGTGAGGTGGCGCCAGCCCCCAGTCCGGACCCGGCCCCACGATGTGGTGGCGTGGCGCGAACGGGTCGCATCCGAGGTGGCGACCGCTGCCGAGGGCCGGGGCCGGCAGGCTCCCGCTCCGGAAGGTGTCTCCCAACCGGCGGAGGTGGCGGAGACGCTGCCCCTCGTGGACCGGCTGGTCGGAGGTGAGGATGGGTCGATCTGGATTCGGCGTTTCGACCCGGCTGGTCGCGACCAGGATTGGATCGTGTTCGACGGAAACGGAAAGCTGCTCGGCTTGGTCCGGGTGCCGGTCGAGGTCGTTGTTCGCGATGTACGCGTCGGCGCGATGCTCGGCTCGGTTGCCGTCGACGCCGGCGACTCGCTCGTCCGATTCCGGGTGGCGTCCGCGTCCGTGGCCCAGGCGTCCTGTCCGCCGTGCGTCGTCGACCTTGAGCCACCGAGGGCTGTCCTCGGTCGGGCCGCGCTGGGATTCGAAGCCCGTCCGTCGGATATCGAGGAGAACGGCCGGGGACGCTTCGTGGTGCTGTCGCCTCGCGAAGACCGGTTGCCCCTCGTGGTCGACTCGTCGGGCCGCCCGGTGGCGACCATCGGGCGGGTCGGATCCGGCCCGGGTGAGTTCCGTCGCGCCCATTGGGCCGCGGTCAGCGGAGACACGACGTTCATCGTCGACCGAGGCAATCTGCGGACCACCGTCGTGGGGCCCGACTTCCGCGCCATGCGTTACGGCACCGCGCCGCTTCACACCCTGGACATCGGTACCGCCGGCGGCCGGCTCCTGCTCAACGCGGTGATCCCCGGTGAGTCCACGGGAGGCCGCGCATTGCATTGGTTCGACCGGGGCCTTCGCCACGTCGCCAGCTTCGACTCCGTGAG
>JAEUJH010000194.1 GCA_016794825.1 Gemmatimonadota bacterium | reverse complement strand
GTCGACGGGATCATCATCGAGACCCAGACCTCCCTCGAGGAACTCGACCTGGCCATCGCCGCGGCGCGGGAGGCGGGTGCCCCGGTGGTGATCGGCTCGCTCGCCTTCGACCGGATGCTCGACGAGCCCGACGTCCGCACCATGATGGGCGTCAGTCCCGAGCAGGCCGCCGAGTTCCTGGCCGACCGCGGCGCCGACATCCTCGGCCTCAACTGCGGCACCGGCGTCGACATGGCCATGGCGGCACAGGTGGTGGCCCGGTATCGGGCCGTGAGCGGGTTGCCGATCATGGCGCAGCCTAACGCCGGCAACCCGGAACTGGTCGACTTCGAGGTGGTCTACCACGAGACCCCCGACCAGATGGCGGCCGGCGTGCCGGGGCTGATCGCCGCCGGAGCGCGGATCGTCGGCGGCTGCTGCGGCTCGACCCCGGACCACATCCGGGCCTTCCGGGCCATGATCGATCGTTACCAGACGGGAAAGGAGACCAGCGCATGAGGGTGACCCTGCCGATCGACTTGGCCAAGGCCGAGAGTCTCCTGCCGGATCGGAAGCCGGACGGCTCCGGCGTCGGCATCAACTACCTCGACGCGCTGCTCAAGCCGGTCAAGCTGACGCTCGACGACGGTCGCAAGCTCGCGTTCAAGCGGCGGGGGCTCAAGGTGACGCTGATCCTGGGCGACCGGAGCGGATCGGGCCTCCTCCGTCGGCGGGAACACGGCCCGGACCCCGTCGCCATCGTCCGCGCGGCCATTGCCGAAGCGGCCGGGAACGCCGGCGCCGCCCTCGTCGTCGAGGGCGACGCGCTCCACCTGGACTGCTGACTGGGCTGGTCCGGGGGGAAGGATCCCGGTCTACCGCGACCGCTGGCCCGTCAATCGGCCCGGAGCGCCTGGGTCGGGTCAATCCGCAGCGCGCGACGGCCCGGCACCGCGGCGGCCACGGCGCTCACCAGCACCACCACGGCCGCGGCGGCGCCCAGCACGAGCGGATCGGTGGCCCGGGTCCGGAACAGCAGCGCCTCGAGCCGGCCGCCGGCCGCCAACGCCAGCGTTAGGCCCGCCGCGATCCCGAGCGCGGCCGTGGCCAGGCCGCCCCGCACGGTGGTCCAGAACAGCCGCCGGGGCGGGGCACCGAGGGCCGCCCGCAACCCGATCTCGCGGGTCCGCTGCGAGACCCCGAACGCCACCACCCCGTAGAGCCCGATCGCCGCGATCACCAGGCTCAACCCCCCGAACACGCTGAGCAGCGACGCCCCGAGGTTCCATTGCCGGGCCTGCCGGCCGAGGATCTCGCGGTACGACTGCACCGGGAGGAACGGGAGGTCGCTCCGTTCGGCCAGGAGTCGTTGCCGGATCGCCTCCGCCGGGTTGGGCTGGCCGGGCTGCATCCGGACCACGACGTGATGCGGCACCAGCGGGTCCTTGGCCTGGTCGAGAACGCTGAAGTACAGGAAGAACGGCGGCTCGTCGAGCTGCTGGCGGTGGAGGTCGGACACCACCCCGACCACCTCGAGGCACGGCACCGAGTCGGCGATCCGACCCGGATAGAAGCACTTGCCGAGTGCCGACTCGCCCGGCCAGATCGTGGTGGCCATCCGCTCCGACACCAGCGCCACCGGGGCCGACCCGCGGCGGTCGGCCGGCCCGAAGTCCCGTCCCTGCAGCAGGCGGATGCCGTAGGCCGCCAGCGTCCCGGGGCCGATCGCGAAGTAATACGGCCCGCCGCCCTCGAGCCGCGGAATCGAGTCCTTGCCCGGAACCGTGATCCGGCCGCCGCTGTTGGAACGGAACGGCGCCCCGAACGTGAGGCCGGCGGCGGCCACGCCCGGCATCGTCCGGATCCGATCCGCCGCCCACTCGAACATCCGGGTCGACTCCGCCTGGTCGAGGTTCCGCCCATCCAGATCCATCGACACCAGATAGGCGTCGTCGGGGCGGATGCCGAGGTCGAGCGACTGGATGGTGGCAATGCTCCGGAGGAAGAGGCCGGCCAGCACGACCAGCGCCGTGCAGAGCGTGGTCTGCACCAGGAGGAGGCCACCCCGGGCCCGGGCGCCGGACCGGCTGACCGCCCGGCCGGCGCCGTGGAGTTCGGCGGCCGGATCGACCCGGGCGCCCCGGAGCAGCGGCCAGAGGCTGGCCAGCAGCGCGGCGAGCACGCCGGCCGCCGCCGTCGTGGCCAGGACCCGGAGGTTGACGGGATCGCCGTCCCAGGCGGTTCCCTCGAGGAGGACCCGGCGCACCACCAGGCCGCCCCACCGGGTCAGCGCCAATCCCACCGCCAAGCCGAGTCCCGTCACCACCACGGTTTCCACCAGCGATTGCCGGAACAGCCGTCCCCGGGAAATGCCTAACGCCTGCCGCACGGCCGTTTCGGCCCGCCGGACGGTGCCGCGGGCCAGGACCACGTTGGCCACGTTGGCGCAGGCGATCAGGAGGACGATCAGGGTGACGCCATAGAGCCACCCCGCCACCCGTTCGGGGCCCGCGCTCTCGCTGTAGGCGGCCAGGCTCCGGAAACTCAGCGTGGCCCGGGCCTCGAACGGCGCGAAGTCCGCGTTGGCGGCCCGGTAGGCCCGGGTGGCCTCCGCGGCCGCCCGTTCGTCCGACGTGCCCGGATCGAGCCGGGCCAGGAGGTTGAGCCACTGCCACCCGCGCCCGGTCCGCCAGTCGCTCCCGGTGCCCTGGACCAGGGGGCCCACGGCCTGGAACGGGAGCCAGAGATCGATCGGTTCGAGATCCGTACCGTTGAACCGCTCCGGACCGATCCCGATGATCTGGTACGGCTGGCTGTTGAGCTGGATGGTGCGGCCGACGGCGGCGGGGTCGGCGCCAAGGCCGGTCCGCCAGAATCGGTCGCTCAGGACGACCACCGCGGTGCCGGCGGGAGGTTGGTCGTCCGCCGCGGAAAAGAACCGGCCCCGGGCCGGCGCCGTGCCCACCAGTTCGAAGTACTCGCCGCTGGCAAAGACGGCCCGCACCGGCCGCGCCTCGACCCCGAGGCCGAACGACAGGGTGCCCTGGGTCACCGCCACCACTCGGCTCAGACCCGCGACGCCGTTCCGCAGCCCCTCGAACGACGGGTAGGACACCGCGTCCCACGGCTCGGAGTAGTGATCGTCGAACCACCGCGCCGCCTGGATCCGGCGGACCTCGTGGGGCGCCACCACCCCCGGCGGCGGCTGGAGCAGGAGCCGATCGACCACCCCGAACATCGTGGCGTTGGCGCCGAGCGCCAGGCCAAGCGTGCCGACGACGACGATGGCGTAGCCGGGCGACCGCCGGAGACCGCGAATGGCCAGCGCCACGTCCTGACGAAGCGAGTCGAGCTGCTCGAGCCACCGACGGCGGCGGCCGGCGCTCCGGTCGATCGACCCGATCTGACGGCGGAATCGATCGAGGTCACCGAACCGCCGCCGTGCGGCCTCCCGGGCGGCGTCGGGGGCCAGACCCTGATCCTGGTACCACTCGGTGAGCTGCTCGAGGTGGGTGCTGATTTCCTGCTCGACGTCGTCGCGGACGCTCGGTTCGCGGGCCGCGAGCCGGAAGAGGCGGCTGATCCGGTTGGCCATGGTTCAGCTCGTCTGCTGGAGCAGGCGAATCGCTTCGCGCTGGCTCTTGAGGACGCGGAACACCGCCACCGCGTACGCC
>JAEUJH010000178.1 GCA_016794825.1 Gemmatimonadota bacterium | reverse complement strand
CTTGACCATGATGGCCGGGTCGTCGTTGATGCCCTTGAGCAGCACGGTCTGGCAGCCGAGCGGAATGCCGGCGTCGGCCAGCATGCCGAGGCCCCGGACGGCGGCGGGGGTCAACTCGTCGGGGTGGTTGAAATGGGTATTGATGAAGAGCGGGTGGAACTTGTGGAGCATCTCGCACAGTTCCGGGGTGATCCGCTCCGGCATGTGACACGGGATCCGGCTTCCGATCCGGATGATCTCCAGATGGGGAATGGCCCGGAGCCGGGTGAGCATGGCCTCGAGCCGCCGGTCGGAGAGCATCAGCGGGTCGCCGCCCGACATGATGACGTCGCGGACCTCGGTGTGCTCCTCGAGGTACTTGAACGCGCTCTCGAACTGCGACATCGGGATCTTTTCGGGGTCGCCGACCTTCCGGCGCCGGGTGCAGAAGCGGCAGTAGCTGGCGCACACCGGCGACACCAGGAAGAGCGCTCGATCCGGGTACCGGTGGGTGATGTTGGGGACCGGACTGTCGGCGTCCTCGTCGAGCGAATCGACGATCCCGTCGCGGATGTCGAGTTCAGCCATGGTGGGGACGTACTGCTTCCAGATCGGATCGCCCGGTTCCCGGATCAGGTCGACCATGGCGGGCGAGATCCGGAACTCGAAGTTGTCGACCGCCTGCTTCAGCCGTTCGATCTGGGGCACGTGCTCGGCGCCGAACCGTTCCTGGAGCGCCTCGAGGCTCGCGATCGAGCGGGTCTTGAGTGTTTCCTGCCAGTTGGCCATCGACCTTCCCTCCCTCTCTGCCTACCCGACGTCCTTCGAAAACCGCACCAGATCGTCACCCGGCGCAAAGTGGTCGGGAACGTGCCCGACCTGCCGGTAACCATGCCGGAGGTAGAACGCCCGGGTGGGGGCATAGTCGGCCCGCCCGCTCGTCTCGACCAACACCACGTTGGCCCGCCCCGCAATCCGAGCATCCATCTCGGCCAACAGTCGACTCCCGAGTCCCCGGCCCTGGGCCGCGGGATCGACCACGATCCAGTAGAGGTCGAAGGTCCCGGGCCGATCGGGGGTCGGCCCCCAGCACGCCCACGCCATCAGCTGCCCGTCGACCTCGACCCCGGCGCCTTCGTAGTCCGGGTCCGGCGTTCCCGTCGGATTGGCGCCCGTGTGTTCGTCGAAGACCTCGAGCGCGATCCCGATTTCGTAGTCCCAGAACAGGCCGGTGGCCCGAGTCATCGCCTCGACCCGGGCCCGATCGGTCGGCACCAGGGGGCGGATCATCGGGGTGGCACGGTCCCGCGGTTCAGACCGGGATCTTGAGGTACTGCGCCTCGGCCTCGCGGCGGCGTTCCGCCCGGCCCAGCGCCTCGTCGATCACCTTGAGGATGAGGGTGTCGTAATCCCAGCCGCGAACACTCGCCATCCGGGCCAGCCCGGCGTCGGCGGAGATGTCGGGGTTGGGATTCACCTCGAGCACGTAGGGTTGGCCGTCGGGGGTGATCCGGATGTCCACCCGGCCGTAGCCGTTTTCCTGACCGATGAGCTGCCACGCCGATCGGGCGACCGACGCGACTCTGCGGGCCAGCTCAGGTCCGAGAGGAGCGGGGCACACCGGTTCGGTCCCGAGATCCTCGGGGCTGCCGGAGTCCCATTTGGCGGCATATGTCACGATGGGCCAGCTGCCGTCGGGCATGTTCTCGAAGTTGATCTCCGAGATCGGGAGCATTTCCGAGCCGACGAAGCCGACGTTGACCTCCCGGCCCGGCACGTACTCCTGGACCAGGGTGTCCTCCCACAGTCCGGCCACTTTG
The DNA here is from genome assembly GCA_016794825.1 of Gemmatimonadota bacterium. Lineage (GTDB taxonomy): Bacteria > Gemmatimonadota > Gemmatimonadetes > Gemmatimonadales > GWC2-71-9 > SHZU01. Next base: position 1,736 of record JAEUJH010000178.1, on the reverse strand, counting down.
GCCAGCCGCTCCTTGAGCGCCTTGCGGGTGGTGCAGACGGCGCCCGAGTCGATGCCGACGCTGGCGTCCTCGCCGGACGGTTTGACGATGACCGGGAACTTGAGCCCCGTGGGGATGACCCCCCGTTTGGCCAGGGCAAAGGGCGGCACCGGCACGCCGTGGGCGGCGAACAGGGTGTTGGCGATGTGCTTCCGATGGGCGATGGTGACGGTCCACGAGGTGCACCCCGTGAACGGCACCCGGGTCAGGTCGAGCGCCGCCACGGCGTAGTCCTCGTACCGGGCGATCCCGTTGACCCCTTCGCACAGATTGAAGATGACGTCGCACCGCTGGACCTTCTGGAGCCAGCGGACGTCGCCGAGGGTGACCGGAATCAGGGTCGTCTCGTGGCCCCCCGAGCGGAGGGCCTTCTGCACGGTCCGGACATTGTCGAGTACCGCGGCGACGTCCTTCGGATCCCAGTCGCCGCTGCCGGCGTCGTAGACGACCCCAACTCTCAAGCGGCCACCTTGGCGAGAAGGGACTTCCCGCCGCTGATCCGGCGCCAGGCGATGTCGGCCACGGTCTGGATCAGGGTGTCATAGGACATCCCGGCGGCCCGAGCGGCCTTCGGGAAGCAGGAGTTGTCCTTCGGGTTCGGGAGAATGCCGGGCAGCGGATTGACCTCCACCACCATCGGCCGGCCGGCGGCGTCGCAGCGGACGTCGACCCGCGACCAGTCGCGGCAGCCGAGGACCCGGTAGGCCGAGAGGGCCACGGTCCGGATTTCCCGGGCCAGCTCCTTGTCGATCCGGGCCGGGCACTCGAACAGCTCGAGCGGGCGGTCCGGGGTGTCCCACAGCCACTTGGCCTCGTACCCATAGATGGGCGGGGCGTTGAGCGGCAACTCGTCGAACTTCATCCCGACGATCGGGAGGCACCGGGCCTCGCGCCCGTTCCCGATGATGGCGACCGTGAACTCCTGCCCCGGGAGGTAGGTCTCGATCAGGACCGGCTCCTGGTAGACATCGAGGAGCTCGCCCACCACCGAGACCAGCTTGGCCCGATTGGCGCAGAGGCTCTTGACCGTGATCCCCTTGCTCGACCCCTCCAGCGCCGGCTTGGCGAAGAGGGGGAACGGGAGGTTCACGTTCCGAGCGTCGGCCCGGGAGTTGGCCACGATGAAGGGCGCCGTCGGGACCCCGTGGTGCGACAGGATCTCCTTGGTCCGGCCCTTGTGGAGGGACAGACTGAGGGTCAACGGGTCCGAGGCGTGGCAGGGAATGCCGAGGAACTCGCAGATGGCCGGGACGTGCGCCTCGCGGTTTACCCCGTACAGGCCCTCGGCGATGTTGAAGACGAAGTCCGGCCGGGCCGCCATCAGCCGGCGGGGGAAATCGGCATCCGCCTCGAGGCGGATGACCTTGCCCAGGCCGGCGAGCGCCTTTTCGACCGCGTCGATGGTCTCGGGCTCGTCCCACTCGGCGTAGAGGTCCGGCTGCGGAAGATCCGAGCGCAGGCCTCGCGCGGCATACTTGCCGGTGGAAGCAGGGGGGACGGCGGACTGAGGTGCGGGAGCGGCACCTTCGGTGGAGCTGGGGACTGTGGGCTTGAGGTTGAACGCGAACCCTATTCGGACCGCCAAAAGGTCTCCTTGCAGAGGATCACTTGGTCCCGCACCAGCTCTCTTCGAAGTGTTGATTACGACTACGCGATACTAAACTAAGAAACTCGCGAGAATCGCACAATACATTTTG
>JAEUJH010000113.1 GCA_016794825.1 Gemmatimonadota bacterium | reverse complement strand
GTGCTCAAGCTCCGCAATTCGCCTCGGCCCAGTGTCTACGTGGCGCTGCTGGCCGCGGCCCGACGGAAAGGCCTGTTCGTGGCCGGGCACCAGCCGAGTCGGGCCATCGGTCTGGCCGGCGCCCTCGCGGCCGGTCAGCGGAGCATCGAGCACATGGAGGGCCTCGACGAGTTGGCGACACTGACGTCCGCCGGGCGGGACAGTCTGGCTCGCGCCTACGCGGGGGCGGAGGTGTGGATCACCCCGACGCTCGCCGCGTCGTTCGGCCGGTTCGTGGCGGACAGCGTCACGGAGGCTCGCGTGGCCGGGACGAGCGGGGATCCGGACCTGGCGCTCGTCACCGGTACGTTGCGGGACTTCTGGAAGGCGCAGCGCGAACTCAAGGCCTACGACGCGCCGCTGGAACAGTATTCCAAGATGGTGGTGGGCGGGCTGGCGGGCCTTCGAACGTTGCGCGCCGCCGGCGTGAAGCTGATGGCCGGGACCGATCTCGGGGTCCTTACTCTCGCTCCCGGACCGGCGCTCCACCAGGAACTGGGCTACCTGGTCGACAGCCTCGGGCTCTCGCCGCTGGAGGCCCTTCAGACGGCGACGGTGGAACCGGCCCGCTATTTCCGCCAAGCGGAAGTGATCGGCACGGTGGAGCCCGGTCGGCTGGCCGATCTGGTGCTCCTCGGCGCCGATCCGCTGGCGGACATTCGCAACGTCGGCCGCGTCGAAGTGGTTGTCTCGCGCGGCCGGGTGGTGCGGGTGGCCCGACCGTAGTCGGGCGTCGGCTCGGGCGTCAGTCGCGGAAGTCGGGGGCTTCCCGGTCGAGAATCCGCTTGAGCGCCGCGAGGTGTTTCCGGGGCTGGTCGACGGCGTCGGGATTGGTGTTCATGGCCCGGACCATTTCGGCCATGACCCGTTCCGGGATCGGACGGAGCGGACGACCGGTCGACATCGCCAGGACCTGGACCATGCAGGCGCGCTCCAGGAAATAGAGATCGTTCCAGGCGGCGTGAATGGTCGGGCCGGTGACGATCACCCCGTGGTGGCCGAGGAACAGCACCGTCTTGTCGCCCATGGCGGCGGCCATCCGGTCGCCCTCGGAGTGGTCGAGGGCCAGCCCCTCGTAGTCGTCGAGATAGGCAATCCGCCCATGAAACTGGAGCGCGTTCTGCGACACCATCTCGAGCCGCCCGTGCTCCATGATGGTGAGCGCGGTGGCGTACGGCATGTGGGTGTGGAGGACCGCGCGGGCCCGCGGGTGGTTGAGATGGAGCCGCGAGTGGATGAAGAACGCGGTGTCCTCGACCTGGTTGCTGCCCTCGAGGATGGTCCGGTCGGCGGAGGCCAGCACCAGGTCGCTGGCCCGGAGTTCGCGCCAGTGGAAGCCGAGCGGGTTGACCAGGAACCGGTGTCCGTCGGGCGACACGGCGCAGCTGAAGTGGTTGTCGATCCCCTCGTTGAGGCCCAGGCGCTCGGCCCACCGCAAGGCGGCGGCCAGGTCGGTGCGGTCCTCCGGGTGCGAGAGCGCGGTCGGCATGTCAGATCGGCTTCTCCGCCATCAGGGCGGCGTGGTTGCCTTCGGTGTCCTTGAAGAACGTCATCCACAACTCGTAGGTCGGGGCCCGGTGGACGACGTGGGGCTCGTCGATGAACGCGACGCCCCGGGCGGCGAGCGCCTGGTGGGTCGCGACGACGTCCGGGACCCTATAGTACACCACCGACCCCGGATGGTCGAACTCGGGGCTCTCCGCCCGGGACAGCATCAGCCGAACCTCGCCGGCCTGGAAGAACGCCAGTCCCGGAAAGGCGAACAGGAAGGGAAGACCGAGGGTGTCGCGGTAGAAACTGGTGGCGCGGTCGAGATCGTGGACCCGAATTGCCAACTGGCCGACACGGGCCTGGCTCAAATCGATGACGGACACATGGCCTCCCGGCTTTACGGACCTCGGGTGAGGGTGTACCGTTGGGGGTCCCGGTACCCTTGATGATTAGCTAAGCTAACTAAACTTCGTGGCACCGCAAGATCGACCCTCCCCGGGCGGACGAAAGCCCGCCGATGTCGCCACCCGACTCCATTCGGCGGCGATCCACCTCCTCCGCCGACTCCGGGTCGAGGACGCGGCCAGCGGGCTGTCCGGACCGCGGGCATCGGCGCTGTCGGTGCTGGTCTTCGGGGGCCCGGCCAGCCTGGGCGACCTGGCGCGGGCGGAGCAGGTCCGGCCGCCCACCATGTCGCGTCTGGTGGCGGGGCTGATCAAGGCGGGACTCGCCGAGGCGGAGCGGGATCCCGACGACCGCCGGGTCCAGCGGATCCGGGCCACGGCCAAGGGGCGGGGCCTGCTCGAGGCCGGGCGGGCCCGTCGGGTCAAGCGGCTCACCCGCGATCTGGAGCGGCTCGATCCGGCCGAATACGCCGCCGTCGCCGCCGCGCTCGACACGCTCGAACGCCTGGCCCGCCCGGCCGCCTCCTAGCATCCGCCACCCGTTCCCATCCGGTCCATGTCCGACAAACGCGCCGCCAACCTCGCGATCCTGGTCGCCGCCCTCGGCTACTTCGTCGACATCTACGACCTGATCCTGTTCAGCGTCGTCCGGGTTCGCAGCCTGGTGGCGATCGGGGTGCCCGAAGACCAACTGCTCGACGCCGGGGTCCGCCTCCTCAACCTCCAGATGTTCGGGATGCTGGTGGGGGGCATCCTCTGGGGCGTCCTGGGCGATCGGCGGGGCCGCCTGTCGGTGCTGTTCGGTTCGATCCTGCTGTACTCGTTGGCCAACCTGGCCAACGCGATGGTGACGTCGGTGGAGATGTACGGCGCGCTCCGGTTCATCGCCGGGATCGGTCTGGCCGGGGAACTGGGCGCCGGGATCACGCTGGTGGCGGAGCTGATGCATCGGCAGAGCCGGGGGTACGGCACCACCCTGGTGGCGTCGGTGGGGATCCTCGGCGCCATCGCCGCGGAACTGGTGGCGGAGAGCTTCGACTGGCGGGTGGCCTATGTCGTCGGCGGGGTGCTCGGACTGGCGTTGCTGGTACTCCGGGTCAGCGTTCGGGAGAGTCACCTGTTCCAGCAGGTCAAGACGACCGGGGTTGCCCGGGGGGACTTCCTGGCGCTCATCACCGATCGGGGTCGCCTGGTTCGGTACCTGGCCGTCATCATGGTGGCCGTCCCGATCTGGTACGTCATCGGCATCCTGGTCACCTTCGCGCCCGAGTTCGCCAAGGCCATGAGTCTCCCGTACGCGCCCAGCGCGGGGCGGTCGATCCTGTGGCTCTATGCGGGCCTGGTCGTCGGCGATCTGGCGAGCGGTTTGCTCAGTCAGTGGATTCGGAGCCGCCGGAAAGCCATCGCGCTCTTTCTGGCGCTAACGGTGGTCGGCTGCGCCGCCTATTTCCTCCGGTTGGCGCCGACCCTGGCCGGCTTCTATGCCCTTTGCGTGGGGATGGGCTTCACGATCGGCTACTGGGCCGTGTTCATCACGATGGCGGCCGAGCAATTCGGGACCAACCTCCGCGCCACGGCCACGACGACGGCACCCAACTTCGTTCGGGGCGCCGTGGTTCCGATGACCTGGGCGTTTCAGACGTTTCGGGACGGGGCGGGGCTCGGGGTCGTGGGTGGAGGGGTGGCCGTGGGTGTCATCGTCCTCGGGCTGGCGGTGTTCGCGCTGGTCGGGCTGGACGAGACCTTCGGTAGAGACCTCGATTACGTTGAATGATCACGGCGCCCGTCCGGGCGCCAGGCCAGGAGGCAGGATGCGGTGGACGGCAGGCTGGTGGTTGATGGCCGCGGTGGCGGCGGGGTCGGCGTGTCTCAGCACGACGGGCATCGACCCGAGCAAGGAGACGATCGCCGTGGTCACCGGGCAGGTGACGCGCCAGGACGGCTCGGCGGTGGGGGGCCCGCTCGTCTCGGTCGAGCTGCTCTCGGCGGTTTCGAATGGATCGGCCAAGCTGCTCAGCCAGGCCACCGTCATCGGCGACACCAACGGGCGCTTCCTCTTCCTCTTCCTCCTGACCGGTGAGGTGGCCCAGACCGGGTCCGCCAACCTGGTGGTGACCCCGCCGATCGGGAGCAGCCTGGCCCCGTTCGACACGGTCGGTATTCCGGTCAAGATCGTCCAGGGTCGCAATCCGACCGACACGACTTACGTCCAGATGGCCCTCAGTCCTCGCTAGCCCCGGCCGCCGGGGGGCCTGGAGTAAGGTTTTTCGGTCCCCGGGGACCACCTCCCCATGTCCTCCGACCTCGAGCGGTTCGAACGGATCCTCCTCCGCGAGGGTCCGGCGCTCCGGCGACTGGCGCTTGCCTACGGTCGGACCGCGGCCGACGCGGAGGACCTGTTTCAGGAGATCTGCCTGGCGCTGTGGCGGGCGTTGCCGTCGTTCCGGGGGGAATGCAGCGAACGGACGTTCGCCTTTCGCATTGGCCACAACCGGGGCCTCACTTTCCGGAGCCGGCGCCGACCCGATCCGGCTCCGCTGGACCACGACCTCCGGGATCGGGCGCCGGGCCCGGAGACGCTTGCCACCGCCGCCGCCGAGCGGGAACGGCTCCTGGGGGCCATCCAGCGGCTGCCCGAGGGCCATCGGCAGGTCGTGCTGCTGAGCCTCGAGGGCCTTTCCCACGCCGACATCGCCGAGGTGCTGGGGATCACCGAAAACAACGTGGCGGTCCGGCTGTCGCGGGCTCGTCGCGCCCTGAAGGACCTGCTGGCCGCCGAAGGAGGGAGCCGATGAACGCCGTTCGCGACCTGGAATGGGAACGACTCGCCCGAACCTGGGGTCAGGTCCGGGAAGAACCGGTCGATGCGGCCTGGGTTGCCGATCTGGTGCGACGCCAGACCCGTCGCCTCTCGGTGGGCGTGGCCATCGAGGTGCTCGTGACCGTCGGCATCCTGGGAGGGCTTGCCTGGTGGGTGGTGGCGACGGGCACGCGGGCGGCGATGGCACTCGGCGCGGCGGCCGTGGCCCACTCGGCCGCGGTCTGGGCGTTCTCGGTGTGGAATCGGGCCGGGGTCTGGCGGCCGCTGGGAGAAACGACCCTGGCCTATCTGGCTTTGGCCAAGGAACGCTGTCGCCGCGAACGACGGGCCGCCCGGTTCGTCCTCGGCCTCCTGGCGGTCGAGGCGATCCCGATCATCTGGTGGGTCATGCGGGACGACCGGCTCGCGGATCGGGAGGGTTGGCTGACCGCGTTCCTGGTGCCGGGCGCGGTGGTCGTCTTCGCGGTGGCGTGGGCGATCCGGACCGAGGTTCAGGCCCGTCGGTTGGCCAACCGGCTGGCCCAGGTCGATCGGGTGCTGGCCCTGAACGGCATCGGGTGAGCGTTCGGTTTCCTTGACACGACGGCTCCGGGGGCGTTTTCTCCTGGCCGCCTCGCTGGGCGCCCGGTTCTCGGGTCGATCCGCCTTCTGCAATGCCCTCTCCCCGATCCTATCGATCGAACGGTTGTACGGCCATTCGGGGGATCCGCCAGGCTCCCCGCGGAACCACGCTTCCGGATCGCTAGGACCCAGAGCCGCTGGTCTCGACCGCACCGCGCACCGGGTTGCAGACCCTCTTCCGCGTACCCCAGCCTCCCTCCGGCGCGAACCGCTATGCCGGATTCGACATGACGATGACCGTGTGACGTAAAACCGGTCCGACCGCGCGTTCCCGACGCGCGAATTGTTGCACTTGTGCTTGATTCGGACCCGACGACGTCATCTCGCCGATGGGTCCGCGCCGCGCGACTCATCGGCATGCAATCTGCCTTTCATCGAATCATCACGATGCAACCCCGACCGACGGTTGCAGTCTCGCCGCCGAGTTGGGCCCTTGAGGAGGAACACCCGATGAGGTTGGGAACGTTGTCGCTTACCGCCGCGCTGGCGAGTGGACTCGCCGGACAGGTCGTTGCTCAGGCGGCCCGGCCCGGGACCCCCGCGCCCGCGCCAACGGCGGCCGTGAGCAAGGCCAAGACGCCATCGCCGATCCCGGCCGATGCCCCGATCTACGCCCGGCAGGGGACCTGGGTCGGTGCCGGGCTCGGTGCCGGGGCCGCGACCCTCGAGTGCCAGATCTGCGATGGTGAGCAGGGGAGCCGGGGCACGTCGGGGTACGTCCGCGTCGGGACCACCATCAACGGTCGGCTGCTGGTCGGCGCCGAGGCCAACGCCTGGGTCCGCAGCGACCAGACCGGCCACCAGCGGGTCATCGCGCTGACCGGCAACGGCTATTGGTATCCCAATCCGCGCCACGGCTACTTCTTCAAGGGCGGCTTCGGGATTTCCCGGTACAAGCAGTGGGCGGAGGACGACAACAACGCCGACCTGACGACCGGTCTGTCGGCGGGTGGGTTTACCGGTAACGTCGGCACCGGGTACGAGATCCGGGTCAATCCCCGGATGTCGTTCGTGCCCTATCTCAATCTGGTCGCCTCGGCCGGCGGGACCCTCGCCACCGAGCGCGATGACGGCACCAACTTCGAGCGGAACAAGCTCCCCAACAAAGCCAACGTGCTCCTGCTCCAGCTGGGGCTCGGCGTTACCTGGCACTGAGTCTTCAATTCACTCGAGGTCCGTCATGCACCGTGTCCCATTGCTCGGTTCCCTGGCCGCCGTGGCCGCCCTCACGCTGTCGGGCTGCGGTGATCCTTCCGGCCCCAGTGCCAGCGACGCCTTGAATGCTCCGCCGAGCGTCGCGTTCGCGGCGTGGCGGCCCGGCTCGGGCGACACCTGTCCGATCGCCGTGCACCAGAAGTTCTCGACCGTGGGCCCGGACGGAAAAGCCTATCCGACCTGGCATCCGCCCGTCGATCCCGAAACCGGCTGCTCGTTCGGTCACGAGCATGGCCGTGATCCCCACGGATCCGACCTCTTCGCCGAAGTGGGCGACTTCCCGCTCGGGTACGCCAACGAGCAGCTCGACACCTTCGATCCGGGTGGCCGGCGGCACGAGGATCACGTCGGCCACAAGTACGAGTGGGAGAACGACGTCCAGATGCGGATCGCCAACGCCGGCGGCGTGCTCTCCGTCAAGTGCGACATCCTCTACAAGCTTCACCAGGGGACGCACTCGAAGGACGCGTTCACGAACAACCTCCACGAGGTGATCTACCACGCCAAGTGCAACGACGGCACCGAGGTCCACGTCACGATGATGGCGGCCATCGGCCAGGCGGGTGGCTTTACCCGGACCTGTGACGGCGCCCGGATCAACGTCGGG
>JAEUJH010000081.1 GCA_016794825.1 Gemmatimonadota bacterium | reverse complement strand
GCCACCCCGGCCGCCATTTCGCGGACGACCGCCTCGCTGACGGCGCCGTGGGCCGCGATCGTCGCCGCCGCCACGCCGGCCAGGCCCTGCTTGACGTCGTCGGCGTAGGCAATGACCCCGCCCAGGAACACCTCGGAGCTGCCGGGAATGGCGGTGATCCGCTCACCCACCATGCCGCCGGTACACGACTCGGCGACCGCCAGCGTCAGGCGGGAGGCCCTCATCCGCTCGAGCAGCACGGCGGCCAGATCGTCGTCGCCGGTGCCGTAACAGTGATCGCCGACGATGCCCCGGATCGACGCCTCCGCCCGCTCGAACAGCGGCCGCGCCGCGGCCTCGGTCAGGTCCCACGCCGTCAACCGGAGGTCGACCCCTTCGATGCCGGGCAAATAAGCCAGGGTCAGCGGGGCGATCCCGTCCTCGACCGCCGAGATCCGCTCGGCCAGCGTCGACTCCGGAATCCCGGTGGTCCGCACCAGATGCGACCGAATGGCCCGACCGCCCGACCGCGCCGCCAGGCGGGGAACCACCTCGTGGGTCAGGAGGCCCTTCATCTCGCTCGGGACCCCGGGCAGCATCACCAGTTCGCCCAGCGGGCCCGACAGCCACAGGCCGGGCGCCGTGCCCCAGCGGTTCTCGAGGACCACCGCGCCGCGCGGCACCTCGGCCTGGCAGCGATTGGACTCCGCTGGCACCCGCCCGAACCGCGCAAACCGCTCCACCAGCGCGGTCCAGATCCGGTCCTGGAACTCGAGCGGCGCGCCGAACATCTCGGCCACGACCTTCTTGGTCATGTCGTCGCGGGTCGGACCGAGACCGCCGGTGGTGATGACGAAGCGGGACCGCGCCAGCGCCTCGGCCACGGCCGTTCGGATTTCCTCGGGGTCGTCGCGGACCGACGTCCGCCGGCTGACCCGCACGCCGGCCTCCGCGATGACCCGGCCCAGAAACGCGCTGTTGGTGTCGACGGTAAAACCGAGGAGGAGTTCGGTCCCGATGGTGACGAGCTCGAGCCGTTCGATCGGCCCCGCGGGCGTCATGCCCCGCCGCTCCACAGTCGTCGGTAGCGGTAGAGGTAGATCACGAAGGAGTACACCGTCAGCGCCGTGGCGATGGCGAGCGAGACGGACACGAAATGACCGTGGAATTCCTTCCAGAACTGCCAGAACGCGCTCTTGTGGAGCGCCAGCGGATTCCAGGCGTCGCGGAAGGCGAACCAGAGGATCGTCCCGCCGACGAAGATGTTCTGGAAGACGGTCTTGAGCTTGCCGGTCCCGTGCGCCGCCATGACCACGCCGCGCCGCTTGCCCCACCAGCGGAACGCGGTCATGGCGAACTCGCGGCCGAGGAGGATCAGGCAGACCCAGAGCGGAATGCTCCGCCAGACCGGGATGTCATAGAGATCCCGCCGGGCCTGGGCCACGAAGTAGATCGGGACCACGGTGGCGAGGAGGAGGAGCTTGTCGGCGATCGGGTCGAGGAGCTTGCCGAGGTCGGAGACCTCGTTGCGGGCCCGGGCCAGCCGGCCGTCGATCACGTCACTGATGGCGGCGATCAGGAAGACGACGAAGGTAAGGAGCTTGGGCCAGTACCCCTCGATGAATGGCAGATACGCGACCACCGGCGTGATCGCGATCCGGCCCATGGTCAACAGGTTCGGCAGGGTCCACACCGAAGCCTTCAACGTTACCCCAGGGTCTTGAGAACCAGCTTGCTGATCGAGCGGAGCGTGTCGAACACCCCATCGCCCCGAACCGCCACCGCCTCGAAGTAGGGCGCCCGTTCGACCCAGGTCCCGTCGACCTGCTCGATCAGGAGCTCGCCGGCGCGGTCGGGATTGGTGAGCGGCCGCTGCTTGGCCGGGTCGTCGACCGGCCAGCCCGGATTGAGATTTTCCTGCAGTTCGTCGAGCGGCGCCGAGTTGGGCAGGTCGCGCTTGTTGTACTGGATGACGAACGGAATCTTGGTGAGGTCGTAGCCGTGCTGGAGGAGGTTGTCGTAGAGATTCTGCATCGACTCGACGTTGGCCTCCATCCGCTCGATCTGGCTGTCCGCCACGAACACCACGCCGTCGACCCCTTTCAGGATCAACTTGCGCGAGGCGTTGTAGTAGACCTGACCCGGCACCGTGTAGAGGTGGAACCGGGTCTTGAAGCCTCGGATGGTCCCGAGGTCGACTGGCAGGAAATCGAAGAAGAGGGTCCGCTCCGTCTCGGTGGCCAGGGAGATCATCTTCCCCTTGGACGAGGGCGACACCTTTTCGTAGATGTACTCCAGGTTCGTGGTCTTCCCGCCCAGACCCGGCCCGTAGTACACCAGCTTGCAGTTGATTTCCCGCGACGCGTAGTTGATGAGAGACATCCGCCGCCGCCTTACGCCCCGAACAGTTTGTCGATCTCGTCTTCCGCTTCGCCCAGAAAGCCCGCTTCCACCCGCGGGGGCTGGGCGTCGCGCCGCTCGAACATTTCCTTGAACAGCACGTTCAGTCGTTCGACCACCGACCGGACCCGGAGCTTGACCAGGCCAAGGGTGGTCCGATTGTCGAACCGAACGACCAGAATGACCCGCCGGGCGATGTCCGCCAGGTAGAGCGACTCCCGCTCACCCTGGTGGAACAGGGCCCCGAACTCGGGCTCTCCCAGCATTTTCGCCAGTTGGTCGTTGGCGCTGAAGTCGGCGGCGGTCAGGGACGCGAACGCCACCGGGTCGAACTCGGGCTGCTCGCCCGCCGTTGCCAGCATCTGCCCGGTCCGGTCGACCAGGATGGCGGTCCGGGCATTGGCCTCGGCGAGGAGATGCTCGAGCACGGACCGGATCCGGGCCCCATCCTCCTCCCGAAACGACCAGCTCGCCGCGCCACTCACCAAGCCGACCCTCCCGTCACGATGCCGCCAGTTCCAGTTCCATCCGCCGCCGCAACCGAACCGCCCGCTTCCGGAGCGCCGCCGTCGGCTCCCAGGCGATGTAGTCGGCCAGCAGACGGAGCGTCTCCACCCGCGTCTGGCCCGCGAGATAACTCAACGCCGCCAAGCGGCGGAATCGGTTGGAACTGAACAGGTCTTCCTTGTGGCGCTCGACGTGCCGCCCCGCAAGGAACCAACCGACCGCGAACCCGGTGACCAGGGCCGCGGAGAACGCAACGGCCTTGGTCGCTTTCACGACACCTCCTGCCGGGCCTCCAACGCGTGACTCAGCGTAATCCCGTCGATGTACTCGAGATCGCCACCAACCGGCAAACCACGGGCCAACCGACTGACCCGTACCCCCGTGCCGGACAGCAGCTGTTGGATGAATGTAGCCGTGGCCTCGCCTTCGAGCGACGGGTTGGTGGCCAGAATGACCTCCCGGACCTCCCCCCCGGCCACCCGCTGCCGGAGCAACCCGATCCGAAGCTGGTCCGGACCGACCCCCTCGAGCGGCGAAAGCCGCCCGCCCAGCACCAGGTAGCGGCCCTTGTACCCGGTGGCCCGCTCCACCAACCCCACCGCCGAGGCGTCCTCCACCACGCAGAGCACGGCCGGGTCCCGCCGGGCGTCGGCGCAGATCCCGCAGCGGTCGCCCTCGCAGTAGTTGCCACACTCCGGACAGGCCTGGACCCGGGCCGCCACCTGATCGAGGGCGGCCGCGAGCCGATGCATCCGGTCTTTCGGCTGAAGCAGCAAGTGGTAGGTCAACCGCTGGGCGGTTTTCCGCCCGATCCCCGGCAGTTTGGCCAACTCGGCCGCCAGCTCGTCGATCGCTCCCACCGATCAGAGGCCCGGCAGCGAGGGGAGGCCCTGCACCTTCCGCATTTCCGCCTGGGCCGTCTCAGCGGCCCGCCGCTGGGCCTCCGCCACCGCAGCCAGGACCAGATCGGCGAGCAGTTCGGCGTCCCGTCCGTCGAACGCCATCGGGTCGATGGCGATGCTCCGGATCATGCCCCGCCCGTCGGCCTGCACCCGCACTAGGCCGCCGCCCGCGTTGGCCTCGACCATCCGGTCGGCGAGGTCGGACTGGAGCTGCTGCAGGCGGCCCTGCATCTGCTGACTGAGTTGAAGCAACTGCTGAAAATCGGCCATAGGTCCTAGTCCACGATCTCCAAATCTAACGCGTCGGCCGCGGCGTCCAACGCGCCATCCCTGGCCCGGATCTCCCGCAGCTTCTCGTCTCGCAAGTCCTTTTCCGACAACCGCTTGGGCCGCTCCGCCCGAGCCGACCCCCCGCTCTCGCCGATCGAGATCTCGAGCCGGCCGCCGACCGCCGAGCCCAGCAGGTCCTGGAGGCCGGCCTGCTGCCGCCGAGCTCCCTCCAGCATGTGGCCCGCATCGGGGGCCACGGATAAGGCCACCCGGCTCCCGTCGACGGCCGTCGGCATCAGGCTCTCGACCACGGTTGCAAGGAGGATGCTCCGTTCCCTGGCCCGGGCCACCAGATCGGGCCAGATCCCCTTGAGGCCCTCCAGGGTGACCGGTCCGGTCAGCAGCGGGCCCGCCGGGGGCGGCGCGGCGGGGGGTGCGGGCGGCGGACCGCCGGACATCCCGCCCGGAGCCCCGGGCCCCGCCCCGGTTGCGATCGGCCGGCTGGGCCGCCGAGGCGCCGCCGGCGCGGAGGCCGGACCCGCCACCGGGGCCCCGCCGCCGCCGGCGTCGCCCCGGAGCACGGCCTCCAGATCGACAGTCCGGTCCATCAGCGTCCACCGGAGCAGCAGGGTCTCGACCACCAGCCGGGGATTGGCGCTCCGCCGCACCGCGGCTTCGGACTGGGTCAACAGGCCCAGCATCCGGAGCAGGTCGCCGGCCGACAGCCGCTCGCGGGCCTGGCCGATCGCTTCCCGCTGCGCGGCCGTCAGGCCCTCCGGCTCCGCCCCGGTCGTGACCATCAGCACGGCCCGGAGCAGCTCGGCCATCCCGTTGACGAACTCGACCAGATCGGCGCCCGCGGCGAGGAGCCGGTCGACCACCGGGAAGACGGCCTTCGGCTCCCGAGCGGCCACCGCCGCCAGGACCTCGGCGTAGACCTCGTCGTCGATCAGGCCTAACGCCTGCCGGACCCGGGCCGCGGTCAGCGGTCCCTCGGCCAGCGACAGCGCCTGGTCGAGCACCGAGAGCGCGTCGCGCATCCCGCCGTCGGCGTAGCGGGCAATGACGGCGATGGCGTCGTCCTCGGCGGTCAGGCCTTCGGCGGCCAGCACTTCCCGGACCCGATCGCGAATGGCGCCCGCCCCGATCCGCCGGAAGTCGAACCGCTGGAGCCGCGACAGCACCGGCGCCGCGACGTTGGCGATCTTCTGCGGCTCGGTGGTGGCGAACACGAACACGACCCGCGGCGGCGGCTCCTCCAGGATCTTGAGGAGCGCGTTCCACGCCTCGCGAGTCAGCATGTGGGCTTCGTCGACGATGTAGACCTTGTAGCGGTTTTCCTGCGAAGCCGCGTACATCGCCCGCTCCCGGAGATCGCGGGCGTCGTCGACGCTCCGGTTGCTGGCGGCGTCGATCTCGATCACGTCGAGATTGGCCGAGCCGCTCCAGATCCGCTCGCAGGTCGGGCACTCGCCGCACGGCTCGCCGGTCGGCTGGGCGGGATCCTGGCGCTCGCAGTTGAGCGCCATGGCCAGGATCCGGGCCGCCGTCGTCTTGCCCACGCCGCGCGGGCCCGTCAAGAGATAGCCGTGCCCCACCCGCGCCCGGGCCACCGCGCCCCGCAACGCCCCCGCGACATGATCCTGGACCAGCAGGTCGGCAAAGCGGCGAGGACGGTACTTTCGGGCGAGGGCGATCATGGGCAACCGGGGCAGCGGGGCCGGTAATCTAGCCGCCCACCGAGCCCCCGCCTACAGGCCCCGAACGGGATGACGGACCACCCGGTATCGAGAGCCCAAACCGGAATGAATTGGGGAAATCCAGCGGGAGGGAAAAGAAAGTGCCCCAGGCACCCCGAAGCGATACCGGACATCGCTTAGCGCTGCTACCGGCGAGGTCCTGACGCGGTTCGCGCGCCAGTACCCTTCGGACCTGGGGCGACGGAATTGTATCCGGGCGGGCCGGCGTTCGCCAGCCCGACCGCCAGCGGCCTCGTCAGGCGCGCTGCTTCCGCTGCAGGTCGCGCAATTCCCAGGTTTCGGCCACCACCGCCCCGAGCAGAAAGACCAACGCCGAGTAGTACATCCACAGCACGAACAGGATGGCGGCGCCGACGTTGACGTCGATCGTCATCTCCTGATAGAGCTGCTCCCGGACGTAGAGTCCGAAGAGTCGCTTGGCCGCCTCGAACAGCACCGCCGAAAAGAGTGAAGCCACCAGGGTCGCCCGCCAGGGCGGCCGCCGTTGCGACGCGAAGTGGTAGAGGATCGCGAACAAGCTCACCAGCGAGCCGAACGCCACCAGCTCGCCCGCGAGCCGCCCGATCGACGTGAAGAGGAACTCGAACCCCGGCGCGAGCGCCTTGCCGCGTGCCTGGATCAGAGCCAGACCGGTCGTCAGCACCGCGTTGGCGAGGACCAGCAGCAGGGTTCCGATCACCATGACGAGGTCGCGAACCTTGCCCGTCAGGTACGCCACCACGAAATGACGGCGGACCGGCCGGACGTGGACGTCGTAGATCTCGTTGAGCGCGGTTCGGGCGGACGCGAACAGCCGGGTGCTGAACCAGAGGAAGGCCGGAACCACCACCACCGACAGCTGCCGGGCCGCCACGACCAGTTTGCCGAGGAATTCCTCGACGGCGGCAAACGGATCCCGCCCAGGGGCAGTGTCGTGGGGCGGAAAGAACCGTTCGATGAAGGCGGTGATTTGCGCGGGATCGCCGCCGGTCTTGCCCACCAGCCACGACAGGCCGGCCAGGATGAGCAGGAAGAGCGGAACCGCGGCGAGGAGCGCGTCGAAGGTGAGCGCGCTCGCGAGGAAGGGGATTCGGTTTTCGTCCGCGGCCTGCAGCGTCCGACGGGCAAACCCGCCGAACGATCGGTACCACCCGACGACCCGGTCCTCGATCAGGCGACCGGTTCCTCGTCGTCCGGCACGGGCTGACGGCGCCGGGCCCGGGCCGCGGCCAGTCGGCGCTCCAGTTCGTCGCGGGCGGAAATCCCGCTCGGGCGGTCCTTCCGGGGCGCCGGCTCGAGTTCCGCGTCGGACTCGTCGTAGGCGCCGGCGCCGTCGACCATCGAGCGGAGGTTCTTCTCCTCGTCGCCCTGTTCGCCGCGGAGTTCGTCGATCGTCTCGTCGGCCATGTCGCGGAGGTTCTGGAGGCCGCGGGCCAGGCCGCGCCGGGTTTCCCGACCGCTCTTGGGAGCAAACAACAGGGCCAGCCCGGCTCCCACGGCGGCGCCGAGGAGGAGCCACTTGAGCCCGCCACCGCCCTGTTCCACCACGATCACTTCCCGCTCGTCACGCGCCACGTCGCTACCCTCCCCTGCTCGTTACTCGCCGGCGTCCGCGTCGTCCACCGCGCGGGTCACCGGTTTGGCCAGATCCGCGTGCCGAAGGGGCACGACTCGGACGTGCTTCTTCACCAGATCCGCGGTGCCGTTCACCTTGAGCTGGCTGAACAGGAAGGCGAACGTCTTTTCCAGGTCCGCGGCAATGGCCGACCGCACCGACTCCGGCAGCGACCAGAACTCCTTCTTGAACGGCCCGATGGCCCGCTTCCGCGCCTTGTAGTAGAACTGCTCCGGCGTGTCGCTCGGCTTCTTTTCGCTCTGGGCGTTCTGGTCGAGCCAGGCGTAGGCCCGCTGGCGGAGATCGCTCGGCAGCGCCGGATGGTCGAACACGACGCTCTGGAAATTGGTGGCCAGGTGGATCTCGGCCGTCTCGATCCGGGGGAAATTCCCGAACGCGTCGGACGGGAGCGTGCTGGCGCCGTGCTGGACCGCGCCCCCCATCCCGTACGGCTTGCGAGCGGCGCGGGACAGGTCCTCGAGGGCCTTGAGGTCGAGCTTCACGTCGGCGATGGTCCCGTCCGGCAGTACCACGCCCCCGTGCGACGTTCCGGTCTGGACCGAGATCTTGCTGATCCCCACCAGGTTCCGCCCGAGCGTCGCGAGGGTCCGGTTGAAGCCGTCCATGAACGCGTGCAGTTCCTCGACGGTGCTGTTCTTGTGGCCGACCTCGCCGATTTCCGCTCCGACCGAGACCGTCACCCCCCGCGGCTCGAGGCCCCGGATGTAGGCCGTGATTTCGGCGGCCCGGAGGTAGTTGTCGCGCTGCTGCTCGTCGAGCGTCGGCTTGGAGAGGTCGACCAGCGTCGAGGTGTCGACGTCGATGTTGAAGAAGCCCGCCCCGACCTCCTCGGCAATGAGCTTCTTGACCTCGCCGACTTCGCCCTCGGGGTCGCCCTGGTACTTCTTGGCGTTGACCTGGCAGTGGTCGCCCTGGATGAAGAGCGGGAGCCGGTACCCTTCGCGGAGCGCCGCCCCGATCATCACCGCCACGTACTCGGCCGGACGCTGTTCGGTGTAGGCAATTTCGGAGCGGGCGATTTCCAGCAGGATGGCGCCGGCGTTGCCCCGGTTGGCCGCGCGGAAAATGGCCCGGGCCGTGTCGTAGGCGATCATCCGGACGTTGATGGCCGGAACGGTAAACCCGCCGCACTCACCGCGGCCGCGCGCCACGTAGAGATCGTGGATCGAAGCGGCCTGGACCCCGACCGCCTGGCCAACCTCCCACAGGACCCAGCGCGCCGCCTCCTGCTCCGCCGGGGTCCCGAACACCGCCTGCCACACCACCTGGTCGGTGGCGGGAGACGCGAGAGGACCCGGGTCCTTGACCGAAACTCCGCCCTCGCTCACCACCACCGCCCCGCCGTAGGGAGCCGCCGCCCGCTGCCGGTCTGCCAGCGCCATCTGGAGATCCTCTCAAAGGACGTAAGTGATTGTCTGCGCGGCAATTTAGGCGCTTCGGCCGGGGGCGTCAAAGGCAGCCGGTCGGAAACGGAGCCGCATCATTTCAAGGTCGGGGGAAATCCCCCGCCCCGGCCATTTTCCACATAACGGCGTTATGTGCATGCATTGTGGAGCCCGCGAAAAAATCCGGCCCGAACTGTTGAAATCGGAAACCGCACCAACGCCCTTGGCCAGCCAGCATTTACCCGAGTGGCGGCCGACCGCGCCGGCCGAGCCGATGTGGACAATTCGCTGATTCCACATAACTGTACAACCCCAAACTCCCCTTGCCGGGCTCCGTTTCGCCGACCCTCCCGATGTGGACAGCCGTACGGCCCCACCGCTCTATGTCATTACGATGCAAGGCATTACCTTCAACACCGATGTCGATACCGGGTTCTCCACAGTCCAGGTTTCCCAAACCCGGTTTCAGGCCGCTGGATCGGGCGTTCCGGGCTTCCGGACCGACCGGACAAACCGATACTCAGGACGACTGGATCGTCTGACGGCGGGCCGGCTGGTCCCGACCGTCCATAAGCCACCGAGCGAGGCGTTTCGTGCCGAGAGAGAGTCGTCGCACCAAGATCGTCGCCACCCTGGGCCCGGCCTGGGAACAACCCGAACAGATGCGCGCCATGCTCGACGCGGGCGTCGACGTCGTGCGCGTCAACGCGTCGCACGGAACGCCCGAGATCCGCACCCGATGGATCAACGATCTCCGCGAGGTGCAGTCGCAGCGCGACAAGTCGTCAGCCATTCTGGTCGACCTGCACGGCCCCCGGATCCGCGTCGGCGATCTGGCCGATCCGATCCAGCTCACCTTCGGTCAGCAGGTGGTGTTCGCCCCGGAGGAATCGGCCCAGCCCGGTGAAATTCCCACCACCTATCGCGAGCTGGCCGAGGACGTCCGACCCGGCGCGCGGATCCTGCTCGACGACGGCCTCATCGCGGTCGACGTCACCAGCGTCGTGGGCAACAAGGTTCACGGCGCGGTCCGCTACGGCGGTCTCCTCAAGTCGCACAAGGGGATGAACCTCCCCGGCATCGAGGTGTCGACGCCCGCCCTGACCGACAAGGACCGCGAGGAAGCCCTCCGCGCCGTCGATCTCGGCGTCAACTACCTCGGCCTCAGCTTCGTCCGTCGGCCCCAGGACGTCGAAGGCCTGCGCCGGCTGGTGCCCAAGCACGTGAAGCTGATCGCCAAGATCGAGAAGGACACGGCCCTCGAGCACCTGACCGGCATCCTCGACGCCGCCGACGGCATCATGGTGGCCCGCGGCGACCTCGGCGTCGAACTGCCCTTCGAGCAGGTGCCGCTGGTCCAGAAGAAGCTGATCCGGGAAGCCAACCGGCACGGCAAGCCGGTCATCACGGCCACCCAGATGCTGGAGTCGATGATCAAGGCCCCGCGCCCCACCCGGGCC
>JAEUJH010000395.1 GCA_016794825.1 Gemmatimonadota bacterium | reverse complement strand
CGATGGGCTTCGTCCATCTCCATACCCATAGTGAATACTCGCTGCTCGACGGGGCCAACCAGATCCCCCAGTTGATGGCGTACGTCCAGAGCCTCGGCATGGACAGCCTCGGTCTGACCGACCACGGCAACATGCACGGCGCCTGGGAGTTCTATGAGGCGGCCAAGGCCCGCAAGGTCCGCCCGATCCTCGGCTTCGAGGCCTACCTGGCCTTCGGCGACCGCCGGGCCCAGCAGAAGCCCCAGGACGCGCCCGCCCACTACAGCCATCTGGTCCTGCTGGCCAAGAACCGGACCGGCTACAAGAACCTGATCAAGCTGACCTCGATCGGCTACACCGAAGGGTTCTACCGACGGCCCCGGATCGATAAGGAGGTCCTGGCCGCCCACGCCGACGGCGTCGTCTGCCTGGCCGCCTGCCTCTCGGGCGAAGTGGCCTGGGGGCTCCGCCAGCAGCGGTACGACGAAGCCAAGAAGTCGGCCCAGTGGTTCGCGAACCTCTTCGGCCCCGACGGCTTCTGGCTCGAAATCCAGGACCACGGGATCGGCGAGGAAAAAATCGTCCTCGACGGGATGATCGAGCTCTCGCGCGACCTCGGCCTGCCGGTGGTCGCCACCAACGACGCCCACTACCTCCGGCGCGAGGATGCCGAGGCCCACGACGTGCTCCTGGCCATCGGAACCGGCGCCGACCTCGACGACCCGAAGCGGTTCCGATTTACCGGGGCCGAGTCGTACGTCAAGACCGAGGCGGAGATGCGGAAGCTCTTCGCCGCCTATCCCGAGGCCATCGACAACACCGTCAAGGTGGCCGACCTCTGCGAGTTCGATTTCGAGAAGCGGTATTTCGTCCCGAGCTTCCCCCGACCCGCGGAATATCGGGACGACGACCACCTCCTGACCGACCTCGCCACCAAGGGCGCCGTCAACCGGTACGGCGATCCGCTCCCCGCCGCCGTCGCCGACCGACTGGCCTACGAGTTGGGCGTCATCACCAAGGCCGGCTACTCCGGCTACTTCCTGATCGTCCAGGACTTCATCAACGCCGCCCGCGAACGGGGCATTCCGGTCGGCCCCGGCCGTGGATCGGCCGCCGGCTCGCTGGTGGCCTACGGACTCGGCATCACCGACGTCGACCCGCTCCGGTTCGACCTGCTGTTCGAACGGTTCCTCAATCCCGAACGCGTCTCGATGCCCGACATCGACGTCGACTTCTGCTTCGAGCGCCGGGGCGAGGTCATCGAGTACGTCCGGGAACGGTACGGCCGCGACAGCGTGGGCCAGATCGTCACCTTCGGAACGATGAAGGCCCGGGCCGCGGTCAAGGACGTGGCCCGCGTCCTCAAGATCCCCCCGGGCGACGCCGATCGGATCACCAAGCTGATCCCCTCCGGGCCGGCCTACAGCCTGACGATCCCGGAGGCCCTGAAGAAGGTCCCCGAACTCGGCGACCTCGTGAAGAGCACCCCGGTCTACGGGCGGATGGCCGAACTGGCGTCGCGGATCGAGGGGATTTCGCGCCACCTGTCCGTCCACGCGGCCGGCGTCGTCATCGCGCCGGGCCCGCTGCCCGACTACGTCCCGGTCTGCACCGCGCCCACCAAGGGAGCGGGCCAGAACGCCGACGGCGAGAACTCGATCATCACCCAGTACGAAATGGGGGCGCTCGAGAAGGTCGGGATGCTCAAGATGGACCTCCTCGGCCTCAAGACGCTCACCGTCATCCACGACGCGGTGAAGATGATCCAGGAGCGCCGGGGCGTCGCGGTCGACGTCGGCGGGCTCTCGTTCGACGACCCCGCGGTGTACGCCCTCCTCCGGCAGGGGCGCACCGCCGGCGTGTTCCAGTTCGAGTCGGC
>JAEUJH010000024.1 GCA_016794825.1 Gemmatimonadota bacterium | reverse complement strand
TTCGATCTGGACGATGACGAAGGTTTCCCGGTTCGAATCCGCCATCATCTGGACGACGTCGCCACCCTTGAACTCGGTGTGGCCCCGGCCGAGCGCGCTGCCGCGCCGGCCGGCGGGAGGATACTTCACGGCCGCCACCGCCTGCCGCACCTGTTCCGCCGAGGTCACCCGCGGGAGCATGACGCCCTGAGCGCCGCCGTCGAGGGCCTGGGAAATCAGTTCGTAGGTGAGCCCCGCCACCCTGACGATCGGGGTGATCCCCATGAGGCGGGCCGTCCGGCTCAACTCCGCCTGCGACTCCGAGCTGAAGACACCGTGCTCATTGTCGATGATGACCCAGTCGAGACCGGCGTTGAGGAGACACTGCATCACCGCCGTCTGGCGGAACTCCGCGACCATGGTACCGACGACGACCTTGCCCTCGGCGAGTCGGACCTTGAGACGATTGATTGGGATGATGGACACGTTCGGTCGAGTCGTTAGGGAGTTGGGGGTCGGTCAGAGCGGATGGGTCGAGAGCGATGCCAGCAGCGCCCGGACGGCGCGGCCCCGGTGGCTCACGGCGTCCTTCTCGTCGTCGCCGGCTTCGCCGAAGGTGCGACCGAGGTCGTCGCTCAGGAAGCACGGGTCGTAGCCGAAGCCGTGGTCACCCCGCGGTTCGGGAGTGATGAGCCCGCCGCAGGCGCCCTCGAACGGCTCCGGGATGGCGCTGGCCGAGCGCGCCAGGACCAGGACGCAGCGGTAGCGGGCCCGGCGACGGTTGTCCGGCGCCCCGGCCAGGCGCCGGAGCAGCATGGCGTTGTTGGCCGCGTCGACGGCGTCGGTCGAGCCGGTGGCCTGGGCCCAGCGCCGGGAGCGAACGCCCGGCTCGCCGCCCAGACTGAAGACCTCGAGGCCGCTGTCGTCGGCCACGGTCGGAAGGCGCGACCGCTTGGCGAAGTACTCGGCCTTGGCCCGGGCGTTGCCCTCGAACGACTCGTGCAGCTCGAGGGCGTCCTCCGCCGCCGACTCGGCGATCCCGGCGTCGTCCGGAAAGAGCAGTTCGAACGGCGCCCCGGCAAAGAGCCGCCGGAACTCGCGCTGCTTGCCGGCGCTTCGGGTGCCGATCAGGAGCTTCACCACCCGAGCGCCCTCCGCTGGGCCGCGAACAGCTCCCCGATTCCCTTTTCCGCCAGGTCGAGGATCCGGCCAAGTTCGGCTCGGGTAAAGGTGCCCTGCTCTCCGGTGCCCTGGACCTCGACCAGATCGGTGGGAGCGCGCATGACCACGTTGGCGTCGACGCCCGCGTCCTTGTCTTCGAGGTACGCCAGATCGAGCATCGGCTCGCCCGCCACGATCCCGACGGACACCGCCGCGACCAGCTGGCCGAACGCCGACGGCTGCCCGGTCTTCTGCGCGACCCAGGCGCACGCGTCGGCCAGCGCCACGCAGGCGCCGGTGATGCTGGCGGTCCGGGTGCCGCCATCGGCCTGGAGCACGTCGCAGTCGATCCGGATGGTGTACTCGCCGAAGTCCCACCGCCCCATGGCCGCCCGGAGGGAGCGACCGATCAGCCGCTGGATTTCCTGACTCCGTCCGCCGGGCCCGTTCCGCTCCCGGCTGGTCCGCTCGGAGGTGGCCCGAGGGAGCATGGCGTACTCGGCCGTGACCCATCCCTGGCCGCTCCCCTTCTTGAAGGGAGGCACGCCGACTTCGACCGACGCGGTGCAGTGAACCAGGGTGCCGCCGAACCGCACCAGGCAACTCCCCTCGGCAAAGGGATTGGCGTTCCGCTCCAGCACGACCGACCGCAGCTGGTCGGAGGTGCGGCCATCAGCTCGAGCCACGAATACGCTCCACGATTGACGTGGTGGATTGACCAGGGACGACGGGTATCAGGACGACCTTGCCACCTCGACCCTCGACCCAGTCGGCGCCGACCACCGTGTCACGGGTGTAGTCGCCGCCCTTGACGAGGATGTCGGGCGAGAGCGCTTCGATCAGGGCCAGCGGGGTCGGCTCGCTGAACAGCACCACCCGATCGACGGCCGCGAGAGCGGCCACCAGCCGGGCCCGATCGGCGGCCGCCACGAACGGCCGGCCGGGCCCCTTGCCGAGCGACCGGGCCGAGGCGTCGTTGTTGACCGCGACGACCAGGGCACTGCCGAGAGCCCGGGCGGCTTCGAGGTACTCGACGTGCCCGGTATGGAGGAGGTCGAAGACGCCGTTGGTGAACACGACGGCTCCTCGGTGGGCCCGTCGCCACTCGATCGCTTCGGGGACCGTCACCAGCTTGGCGATCGTGCCGGCGTAGCGGGTCATAGCCGGAGCGTCACGGTGGGCTTGAACGGGAACGCCCGGTGGAGCAGCGGCAGGTCGACCCGTTCGGAGTAGGCCGTGGAGATGGTGATCCCGCGGGGCGACTCGGTTCGCACGATCCGGAACTGCTGGGCGGCCGGCGGCAGACCCATTTCCTTCGCGTCGGCCTGGAGCTGCTTGAGGATCTGCTCGTTGGTTTCGTTGCCGGCAAACCGGGCGGCGGACTTCATCTTGTCGACCAATTCGTAGTAGCGCCACCACAGCTTGCCGAGCGTCATACCGTAGTAGACGACGCCGCCCGTCAGCAGCAACGACACCAGACACCCCAGCGTACTGACGCCCCGTCGGGTCCGAGCTGAAATCACCATTGGGATTGCGCTCCGTCGACGATTTCCGTGATCAGCCGTTCGATCGCCTTCTTGCGGCCCTCCGCCTCGTTCGAGGTGTAGTCGCCCTCGACGGACAGGCCGTTCCGTTCCCAGAGAATCTTGTTGTTCTTCTGGTCGAAGATCTTGACGTTGATGCTGATCTGGACCTTCCGGCGGCTGACCTGGACGTTCTGATTCGGGTCGCCGCCGAAGGCGATGGGGATGTCGGGCTCGTAGCGCTGAATGGTTCCGGTGACGACGGCGTCGGCCTGGGCCTCGCCGG
This sequence comes from Gemmatimonadota bacterium, assembly GCA_016794825.1. Lineage (GTDB taxonomy): Bacteria > Gemmatimonadota > Gemmatimonadetes > Gemmatimonadales > GWC2-71-9 > SHZU01. The sequence goes on along the minus strand of JAEUJH010000024.1, from coordinate 2,897 downwards.
CCGGGCGGAGTCCGAGGCGGCCCTGCACGGCCTCCCGGACGGCCCGGTTGATTTCGTTGGTGACGGTGGGTTCCGCCGTGAGGTTCTCGAACGGCAGGACCGCCACGGTCTTGACCGTCGGCGGGAACCCGGTGCCCCCGCCAAAGCCGTAGAGGCAGCCGCTCAGGGCGGCGGCGCTAAGGCTGAGGAGGAGTCCAGGTATCCGACGCAAAGGCCTTGGCCTTCTGGTTCGAAACGAAGGTGATGTCGAGGCGGGCGGGCACGCTGGGCACGATCAACCGGGCGGTGGCCGGCAGGCCGTCGGGTCCGAACACGGTCTCGACCGTTCCGATCTTCTTGCCCGCCTGGCGGACTTCGGCGATGAGCCGGGCCGGGGTCCCCGCGGTCCGGACGTAGTCGACGGTGTCCGCCCCGGTCTGGAACTGCCACGCGGTCAGCGCCGGGTCCGCGTAGCGGCGGGCGACGGCGGCGGACGCCGGACTCCGGACGATGCCTAACAGCGCCCAGAAGAGCGGATAGTTGGGCACCAGGCGCTTGACGTCGTTTTCCGGATCGGCCCAGAGGGCGGTGTCGCCGCTGACGAACGCGGCGGCGCGGCCCGAGCCGAGGGGGCCCTGCACGTCGAGTCGGGCGGAGTCGGGCGTCGCGAGCCGGATCCGGCCCCGGCCGCCCGCGGCGCCCTGGTCGTCGCGGAACTGCCACCGGAACCGGATTTCCCGGTTTTCCGTCGGCCGGGTGGCGAGCGCCCAGGCGACGGCGCTGTCGGTTGCCACGGGCGTCAGCGAGGCCGGCCGCGGCACCGTAATGGCACCGCCGCCGCCGCACGCGGCCAGGCCCACGGTCGAAATGACGACCAGCAACCGTCTCATGGGGTGGATGATAGCGGGGCGCACCGGGTTTGTCATCGCAAAGCGGCGCATACGGTTAGAGCCTGACCGGGTCGGGCGACACGGGGAGCCGATCCACCACCTCGGCGGGCAGCCGGGTCCATTTGAAATCGGCGTCGAGCACCATGAGGCTGGTTTCGGCCGTGGCCAGCAACCGGCCCGACTCGGCGTGCTCGACGGCATACCCGAAGGTCAGCCGCCGGGAGGCCAGGTCCCGGACCCAGCACCGGATCCGGATCAGGTCGTCGTAGCGGGCGGGTTGCCGGTACCTGATCCGCGCCTCTCCCACCGCCAGCCGGAGGCCGCGGCGTTCGAGGTCGGCGTAACTGACGCCGGTCCGACGAAGGTGCTCGGTGCGGGCGCGGTCGAGCCAGACGAGGTACCGGGCGTGGTAGACGACGCCCATCTGGTCGGTCTCGCTGTAGTTGACCCGCCATTCGGTGATCGAGACGTCGTGACTCGCTTCCATGCTCTCCTCGACGGTCCTATCTTGGTCCGATGCTCGGAACCCGGCTCGTGGTGGTATCCGACGCTCATCTCGGCGCCACCGCCGACGATGACGCCTTTCTCGATTTCCTCGACCAGGTCCCCGCCCTCGGCGATTGTCTGCTGATCAACGGCGATCTGTTCGACTTCTGGTTTGCCTATCGCCGCGTCGTGCCCCGAGCCGGATTCCGGGTCTCGGCCGCGCTGGCGGTGCTCCGGCGCCGGATTCCCATCGTCATGACCGGCGGCAACCACGACCGCTGGGGCGACTCGTTCTGGACCGCCGATGCCGGGATCGAGTACTCGCCCGGCGAGATCCGGTTCCAGGTCGGCAACCGCTCGGTCCTCGCGGTCCATGGCGACGGCCTGGCGGAGGAGCATCGCTCGGCCGTGATCATGCATCGGATCACCCGTCACCCCGCCACCGCCTGGGTCTACCGGATGCTCCATCCGGATCTCGGCATCTGGCTCGTCGACAAGATGAGCCGCCACCTGGCCGACTCGACCCGCGATCCCGCGGTCCTCGACCGCGCGCAGGTCCGGCAGGAGGCCTGGGCCCGACGCCGCCTCGAGTCCGACCCCGGCATCGACCTGCTGGTCATGTCGCACACCCATCGAAGCGCGGTGGCCGAAACGGCTCCGGGCCGGTGGTACCTCAATCCCGGCGCCTGGGTCGAAGACCGGCGGTACGCCATCGTCTCGGCCGACGGCATCGTCCTCCACCGGTTCGGCGAGCCCGCCGCCGACTAGCCCTAGTGCCCGCCGAGCGAAACGACCTCGGCCGCGGCCAACCGTTCGCCCAGAAAGCGGGCCCCGACGGCCCGGAACCGCTCGGGGTCGTCGCTGACCACGAAGCGGTGCACCGGAGCCCGCCCCTCGCCCGCCCGGGCGCCCCGCCCGGTCAGGTTGGCCTCCACGGCCGCGGCCGTTTCCGCGGCGCTGTCGATCAGGGATATGGCCGGCCCGGCCACCTCGGCCAGGAGCGGTTTGAGGAGCGGATAGTGGGTGCAACCCAGCACCAGCGAACCGATTCCCCGCGCCACCAGCGGGCCGAGATACTCGGCCACCACCAGACGGGTCGCGGGATGGTCGAACCACCCCTCCTCGACCAAGGGCACCAGCAGCGGGCCGCTCGCGGCCACGACGACCGTTTCGGGTGAGAGCGCGGCGATGGCCCGCTGATAGGCGCCGCTCGCGATCGTGCCGGCGGTCCCGATGACCCCGACCGGGCGCGTCCCACTGGCCCGGACCGCGGCCCGCGCGCCGGGCTCGATCACGCCGAGCACCGGAACCGGCAGCGCCGCCTGGAGCGCGTCGAGGGCGTGAGCCGTGCTGGTGTTGCAGGCCACCACGACCAGTTTGACGCCCTGACGGGCCAGCCACTCCCCGATCTCGAGGCTGTACCGACGGACCACCGCGGGCGACTTGGGGCCATACGGCACCCGGGCCGTGTCGCCGAAGTAGATGGTGGATTCGTTCGGCAGGGCGTGGTAGATGGCCCGGGCAACGGTCAGGCCGCCGAGG
>JAEUJH010000013.1 GCA_016794825.1 Gemmatimonadota bacterium | reverse complement strand
GGACATCCTCCCCACCGAGGCGCCGGATCATCCCGCGGTCATCGACATTCGCGATCCGCGGGCCGAGCGGGTCTGGACCACCGACGACCTGGCGCGCGAGGCCAACGCGGTGGCCCGGGGCCTGCTGGCCCGCGGCTTCGTTCGGGGTCAGCGGATCGCGATTGCCTCCGACAACCGGGCCGAGTTCCTGGCGGCCTACCTCGGCACGATGCGGGCGGGCCTGGTGACGGTGCCGGTCAACCACAAGCTCCCGCGCGACACCATCGACTACATCGTGGCCGACGCCGCGATCAGCGGCGCCTTCGTCGACCGGACCCGCCGGGCCATGTTGCCCTCGCGGCTGCCGCTGTTCGATTTCGACGACGACACCTACCCGGCACTCCTCGACCGCGGGGAGTTGGCGCCCACGGTGCCGGTGGCTGGCGAGATCGCCAAGATCCTCTACACCTCGGGGTCGACCGGCCGGCCGAAGGGCGTGCCGCTGCCCCACGCCGGTCAGCTCTGGGCCCTGACGAAGTACTTCACCGGCACCGAACAGGGTCGCAAGGACCGGACGCTGGTGGTGGCGCCGACGTACCACAAGAACGGCCTCTTCTTTTCGATGATGGCGCTCTCGAACCAGATGACCATCGTCTCGGCCCCCAAGTTCGACGCGCGGGGGTATCTCGAGGCGGTGGCGCGGTTCCGGTGCACGGTGCTGACGGGGATTCCCACGATGTTCGCGCTGATTGCCCGGGAGCGGGACCTGATCGAATCGCTCGATCTGTCGGCGGTGCGGATGGTCACCATCGGGTCGGCGCCGCTGACCGACGCCCTGCTCGACCGGGTCAAGGCGATCTTCCCGGGCGCGGTGGTCCTCAACGGCTATGGTACCACCGAGGCGGGTCCGTGCGCGTTCGGGGCGCATCCCGCGGGCCTGGAGCGACCGCCGCTGGCCCTCGGGTATCCGTTCCCCGACATCACCTGGCGGCTGGTGGGTGGCCCGACCCCGGATCAGGGCGTGCTCCAACTCCGGACCCCGGCATTGATGCCGGGCTACCTCAACCTGGCCACGGCCACCGCCGAGAAGCTCCGGGATGGCTGGTACGACACGGGTGACGTGATGCGTCACGATCCGGACGGCTTCTTCTATTTCGTCGGGCGCGCGGACGACATGTTCGTCTGCGGGGGCGAGAACGTCTATCCCGGCGAGGTCGAGAAGCTGCTCGAGCGTCACCCCGCCGTGGCCCAGGCGGCGGTCGTTCCGGTCAGCGACGAGATCAAGGGACAGATTCCGGTCGCCTTCGTGGTGGCGACGCCCGGCTCGGCGCCGACCGAGGAGGAAATCCGCCAGTTTGCCCTGCGGGAGGGGGCGGCCTACGCCCACCCGCGCGCGGTGATCTTCGTGCCGACCATTCCGGTGGCCACCACCCACAAGGTCGACCGGCGGGCGCTGATCGAGCAGGCCACCGCGGTCATCCGCGGTCGGGGGCGGGTCTAGGGGGAATGGGCCTTTCGGTGGTATCGTAGAGGGGTCGGTCCCTTTCGATCCGAACCACCATGCCTGGAGGTCCCCGTGCGGTCGAGTCATCTCGTCCTGGCGCTGACGATCGGCGTCATGCCGCTGTCACTGGCATCCGCTCAGACCCGGGAGCGGCTCAAGCTCCAGGATTATCTCGAATTCGAGGACGCCCAGGATCCTCGGCTCTCGCCTGACGGCAAGCAGGTCATCTACACTCGCCGGACCATTGACAAGATCAACGACCGGTGGGACAACGCCCTCTGGATCGTGGGCGCGGACGGCGCCAAGCACCGGTTCCTCCTCAAGGGGGGCGGGGCCCGGTGGTCGCCGGACGGCACCCGGATCGCGTTCGTGGCCGAGGGTCAGCCGTCGGGGGCGCAGATCTTCGTCCGGTGGATGGACGCCGAGGGCGCGGTCACCCAGATCACCCGGCTGTCGCAGTCGCCCTCGGATCTCGAGTGGTCGCCGGACGGCAAGTCGATCGCGTTCCGGATGATGGTGCCGATGAAGGAGCAGTGGCGGGTGGCCGACATGCCGGCGGCGCCGGCGGGCGCCAAGTGGACCGAGGCGCCGTACATCGTCGAGAAGCTCAACTATCGGCGGGATCGCGAGGGCTTCAGCGATCAGGGCTTCCAGCAGCTGTTCGTGGTCGGGGCGGACGGTGGAACGGCCCGGCAGCTGACGGAAGGGCCCTACAACCACGGGGCGGCCGAGTGGACGCCGGACGGGCGGTCGCTGGTGTTCAGCGGGCTCCGCGCCGAGGACGCCGACTGGCAGTGGCGGGAGAGCGAGATCTACCGGCTCGACGTGGCCTCGCGGCAGGTGACCCAGCTGACTCGGCGGCCCGGTCCTGACGGTCAGCCGGCGGTGTCGCCAGACGGGAAGTTGATTGCCTACACCGGGTTCGACGCTACCACCGATACCTGGGTCGACTCGAAGCTCTACCTGATGAACGCCGACGGCTCGAACCCGCGGGTCCTGACGCCGTCACTCGACCGCTCGCCGCAGGGACTCATCTGGGCGGCCGACGGGAGCGGGATCTACTTCGCGGTGGAGAACGAAGGTTCCCGGAACCTGATGTTCGTGCCGGTGGGCGGCGGGGCGGTCCGGGAGGTCACCAAGGGGCAGCATCTGCTCGGCGTCACCGGGATCGGGAAGAGCGGCGACGCGGTGGCGATCATCTCGGGGTGGCAACAGCCGAACGACGTCGTCCTGTTCAACGTGGCCCGGCCGCAGCAGCTGACCCAGCTGACCCGGGTCAACGACGATCTCTTCGGGGGCAAGGAACTCGCGACCATCGAGGAGATCTGGTATCCGTCGGTGGACGGGATGCGGATCCAGGGGTGGATCGTCAAGCCGCCGCAGTTCGATCCGAAGCGGAAGTATCCGCTGATGCTCTCGATTCACGGCGGCCCGCATTCGATGTACGGGGTCGGCTTCAACTTCGGCTGGCAGGAGCACGCCGCCAACGACTACGTCGTCCTGTTCACCAATCCCCGCGGGTCGACGGGCTACGGGAGCGCTTTCGGCAACGCCATCAAGAACGCCTATCCGGGCAAGGACTTCGACGACCTGATGGCGGGCGTCGACACCGTCATCGGGCGCGGCTACATCGACACCAAGAACCTGTTCGTCTACGGCTGCAGCGGCGGCGGGGTGCTGACGTCGTGGATCGTCGGGCATACGGATCGATTCGCGGCGGCGTCGGCCAACTGTCCGGTGACCAACTGGCTCTCGTTCGTGGGCACCACCGACGGGGCGTCGTGGTACCGGAACTTCGCCAAGCTGCCGTGGGAGGATCCGACCGAGCATCTCCGCCGGTCGCCGCTGATGTACGTCGGCAACGTCAAGACGCCGACGATGCTGATGACCGGCGTCAAGGACCTCCGGACCCCGATTCCGCAGACCGAGGAGTTCTACATGGCGCTCAAGCTCCGGAAGGTGCCGAGCGCCATGATCCGGTTCAACGAGGAGTGGCACGGAACCAGCTCGAAGCCCTCCAACTTCCTGAGGACCCAGGCGTACCTGCGGCACTGGTTCAACCGGTACGGGTCGAAGGCCACCGCCACCGACTGACCGGAGCATCGGAATGGTTCGCGGGGGACCCCGGCGTCGCATCACTGCGGCCCGGGGCCAGGTGATCGCCCAGGGTCGGAGCGCGGCGCGGTGGTTCGGGTTGGCCGCCGCGCTGCTCGCGGCTCTTCCGCTCACCGCGCGGGCGCAGCGATTCGAGGCCCGGTCGTTCCAGGGCCTGACCTGGTTCAAGGGCAACACTCACTCCCACACCACCGAGAGCGACGGCGACTCGGCGCCCGAGGTGGTGGCCCAGTGGTACCGGAGCCACGGCTACCGGTTCCTGGTCCTGTCCGATCACAACGTCTTTACCGACCCGGCCCGGTTGGCGTCGCTGGTCGACTCGACGTTCCTCCTGATTCCCGGCGAGGAACTCACCAGCCAGTTCGACCGGAAGCCGGTGCACGTCAACGGGCTCGCGATTCCCGGCCGGATCGAGCCGCGGACCGACACGACCCTGGTCGGCACGATCCAGCGGAACGTCGACGCGGTCCGCGAGGTGCAGGGCGTTCCCCACATCAATCACCCCAACTTCCGGTGGGCCTTCGGCGCCCGGGAGCTGCTGCAGGTCCGGACCGATCCTCTTCTCGAGATCTTCAACGGGCACCCGCTGGTCCACAACGAGGGTGGCGACGGCAGCGCGGGGATGGAGGAGATCTGGGACGCGCTCCTGTCGGTCGGGAAGCGGACCTACGGCATCGCGGTGGACGACGCCCACCATTTCCAGGGCGAATTCGGGCCGGATCGGTCCAATCCCGGGCGGGGCTGGGTGGTCGTCGCGGCGCCCCGCCTGGCGGCGGCCGACCTGATGCGGAGCCTCGAGGCGGGGTCGTTTTACGCCAGCAGCGGGGTTGCCCTGGAGGGTCTCGAGGTCGGTCCGGAAACGCTCTCGATCCGGATCCAGCCCCAGGGCGACTTCAAGTACACCACCACCTTCATCGGCGACCACGGCCGGGTCCTGGCCCGGGTTGGCGGGCTCGCGCCGAGCTATCGGCTCAAGCCCCGGGACCGCGGACTCCGGTACGTCCGGGCCCGAATCGAGGATTCGGGCGGCGCCCGGGCCTGGGTCCAGCCGGTCTTCCTCGAACGTTAGGCGCGCCCTCGGGTTCCGGAACGCGCACCAGTGTCGAGGGCAGGTCCTCGTCCCGGCCTCAGTCGGACCGGAGCACCAGCGACGGTTGGGCCCGCGCGGCCCGGATGGCCGGACCGGCGCTGGCCAGGAGCGAGACCAGGCCCGTCGCCAGCACCACGGTGGCGAAGGTGACCGGATCGGTCGGGCTCACCCCCTCCAGCAGCTGTCCGAGCAACCGGGTCAGGACCCAGGCTCCGGCCGTGCCGAGGGCAATGCCCGTGGCGGTCTGGCGGAGTCCGGTGGCCAGGCTCATCCGGACCAGTTCGGAGGGCCGGGCGCCGAGCGCCGCCCGGATCCCGAACTCCTGTTCCCGCATCGCCATGACGTGCGAGACCACGCCGAACACGCCGATGGCCGAGAGCAGCAGCGCGGCCAGGCCGAAGACGCCGAGGAGTTGCATGGCAAACCGGGGCGCGGCGATCGAGGCGGCGACGATGGCGTCCAGGGTGCGGACCTCGGCGATCGGGAGCCGGGGGTCGATTTCGCGGAGCGCGGCGCGGATCGGGCCCACGAGGGCCGTCGGGTCGCCGGCCGCGCGGATGACCAGGCTCATGCTTCGAACCGTCGTGCCGGGCGAGCGGGAGAACTGGGCCATGGTGGCGTAGAAGCCCGGCTTGGATTCCGTGGTGAGGCCGTTGTGGCGGACGTCG
>JAEUJH010000007.1 GCA_016794825.1 Gemmatimonadota bacterium | reverse complement strand
GAGACGTCGACCGACATCCAGGTTCCCTCGGACGTCTCGAACGTGATATCCTGGGTGGGCCCATGCTTGGCCAGCACGTCCCACTTGGCCGGAATGGTCGGGGAGGCGGCCTTGGCCGAGTCCTGCCCCGCCACCGGGGTGCTCAGGACGACGGCAACGAACGACAGCAGCGCGGTGCCACGGCGCATCGACGGACTCCGGTTGGACGGGTGGGGGAATCTAGCCCGCCCGTCCAGCGCGATGCGGCGGAGCCGGATCAGTGGGTTCGGAGCACCGCCGGGTGATGGTCGACGTCCCACCGCGGATCGTATCGGAGAGCAGCCCGATCGACGATCCGCCCGCCCTGCATCACCATCACGACCCGTCGGGTATCCGCGATCCGCACCGCGGGGTTACCGCGAACCAGGAGGAGGTCCGCCACCTTGCCCGGTTCGACCGTGCCCCACTCCGACTCGGCCCGGACCAGCCGGGCGGCGTTGCGGGTAGCCAGGGAAATGACGTCGAGCGGCGTGAGGCCGGCCTCGACCAGGAGTTCGAGTTCCCGATGGAGGCCCTCGCCGTAGTAGTCGCCCGGGTAGGGGGCATCCGTTCCGGCCACCAGGAGGACTCCCGCGTCGAACATTCGCTTGACGTTGCTCTGCGCGGTACTGAGTCCGCGGGCAATCCGGTTGATCCGCGCCGTGTCGAGACCCGCCCCCGACGGCGCGCCATGGGCCCGGATCTGTCGTTGATAGGTAGGTGTCAGCACGTCGTGCAGCAGCGGTTGGTCGAGGAAGCTCAGGTCCTGGAACCGCCGGCGGGCAAAGCTCTCGTAGACCGCGAGTGTGGTGATCGTGGCGGTGCCATGATCGGCCAGATAACGGACCGCTTCGTCGGTCATCGGCAAGGTGGCGGCGTGGGCAAACGCGGCGACGCCGGTCTGGGCGTCGGCCAGGGACCCGTTCCGCTGCCAGAGGTCGGCAAGGACCCGGATCGAGTCCTTGGTGGCCGCGTCGACCACCGCCTTCACCATCTCGGTCGAGAGCCCGCCGTAGGCCTTGATGAAGGTCGCGTCGGCCTGCTTCATCTGCCGGACGAAGTGAGCCGCCTGGTCGGGCGTGGCGATGGCGCCCGAGATGTCCGCCCACACGGGCTTGGGGCCATCGAGCACCAGTCCGGTATAGTAGATCCGCGGCCCGGCCAGGCGGCCGCCCCGGATCTCGTCCCGGAGTTGTTTGACGTAGGAGGTGATGCCGCCAGGATCGAGGACGGTGGTGACGCCGCTGTAGAGCAGGGCCCCCATCGTCAGTCGGTAGCCGAGGTAGTCGGCGGACTCGCCGTCCCAGCCGCCTCCCAGGTGGGTGTGCATGTCGGCCAGCCCGGGCAGCAGCGACATCCCCCGGCCTTCGATGACTCGGGCGCCGGCCGGCACCTTCACTTCGGCCGCGGGTCCGACCGCGGCAATCCGCCCCTCCCGGACGACGACGGTGGCGTTCTCGATCGGGGGGCCACCCCGACCATCGATCAACCGGACGTGGACGATGGCGGCCGGGGGCTGGAGCAGCACCGCGGCAAGCTGGAGCGGCAGGAAGGCGGACATCGGCGGTACCCCTCACGAAGTAGCTAAACGACGTTAAGTTATCGTCCGATGGGCCGGCGCGCGAGTCGCCCGCCCTTGCCGGCCCTGGTCCGTACCCAGGAACCTCCCGTCGACTCGATCCGGATCCGATGCGCTCACTCGATCACTTTGCCCACGCCGTCCGCGACCTGACCCATGCCGGGCTGGCCTTCGAGCGGCTCGGTTTCCACGTCCTGCCGGTGGCCCGGCACGTCGAGATCGGATCCTGCAACCGGGTGTTCCAGCTGGGACACACGTACTACGAGATCGTGGCCGATCTCGACCGGTCGCTGCCACTGCTGCGCGATCGGATGCTCCCCCGGTTCCAGTGCGGCGACGGGATGGCCATCGTGAGCCTTACCTCCGACGACCTCCCCGCCGATCGGGTGGCCATCGCGGCCCAGGGCCTGATCCCCGACCCGATCCTCAACGCCCGGCGGACGGTGCCGATGCCCGACGGCGGCAGCGACGAGACCAACAGCCACTGCTTCTACGTCTGGCGCGAGGATCGCTATCGATACCTGACCCTGTTCCTGTCGCACCACTACAAACCCGAAACGATCTTCGTGCCCGCCTGGCAGCGGCACCCGAACGGCGCCACCGACGTCGTCGGCCTGACCTACGTGGCCGACGACCCGGGCGCTCAGGTCGACTACTTCGCCACGATG
>JAEUJH010000994.1 GCA_016794825.1 Gemmatimonadota bacterium | reverse complement strand
GCCATTACCGCCGCCCGTCTCCGGGCCGACCTGATGTTTCTGGCCGGCGACGGCTTCCGCGGCCGCCTCACCGACACGCCGGAAAACGCCCTCGCGCTCGAATGGGTCAAGAGCCGGTTCGAATGGCTTGGCCTCGAGCCGATGGGGGTCGGGGGATCCTACTTCGCTCCCTATCAGCTGATGGTGAGCGCCCTCGGCACCGGAAACGAATTGACCGTCGAGTGGGGGACGGCCACCTCCCGGCATCCGGTCGGCGCCGACTACCACCCGCGGGCCCACTCGGGCTCCGGCCGCGCCACCGGGCCGGTCGCGTTCGTCGGCTACGGCATCAGCGCGCCCGCCCTGAGCCACGATGACCTGACCGGCGACCTCCGCGGCAAGGTCCTGCTCGTGCTCGATGGCGAGCCGGAGGCCTCGGACCCGCGGAGCCGGTTCGACGGTGTGGTCAATTCGGAGTACGCGAGCCAGCTTCGCAAGACGGTGGCGGCCCAGGCTCGGGGGGCGGTGGCCGTACTCTTCGTGACGGATCCGTCCAGCCGCCCCGGGCCCGAGAACTTCGACAGTCTGACCCGGGCGTATTGGCCCGCGACGCCGATGCGCCTTCCGCGCTACTCGCTTGCGGCGTGGTACGAGCAGATCCGGATCCCGGCCGGACAGATCTCGACGGCGCTGGCGGAGCGGCTGCTGGCGCCGACGGGCAAGACCCTGGCCGAGTTGGCCAAGGCCGCCGGGCGGAGCGCCCCGCCGCTGACCATACCCGGTCCGTCGGTGACGATTGCCGCCAGCGTGCCGCGGACCGTGGTGCCCGATCGGAACGTGGTGGCCGCGCTTCGGGGCAGCGATCCGGCGCTCCGCGACGAATTCGTCCTCATCGCCGCTCACGTCGACCACAACGGGGCCGACGGCAACCAGATCTTTGCCGGGGCCGACGACAACGGGTCCGGCACCGTGGGCCTGCTGGCCATCGCCGAGGCGTATTCCCGGGCCGCCGCGGCTGGGCGGCGTCCGCGGCGATCCGTGTTGTTCGTCGCGCTCAACACCGAGGAGCGGGGGCCGCTGCTCGGTTCGTGGGGGTACACCGAGGCGCCAGTGGTCCCGCTCGCACGCACGGTGGCGATGCTCAACATGGACATGATCGGGCGGAACGAAGAGGTCCCCCCGGACGGCGGGGCCCGGTTTCGCGGCCTCGAGGTCCAAAGCGCCGAGAGCAATCGCAACGCCGTCAACCTGGTCGGCTGGAGCCGAAGCGCCTCGCTCACGGCACTGGTTGAGCGGGCCAACGCCGCCTTCGGTCTCGAACTCCGGAAGCCGTACGACAACAACTCGTCGCAGCTGCTCCGCCGGAGCGATCAGTGGCCCTTTCTCCACAACGGCGTGCCGGCGGTCAACTTCTTTACCGGTCTCCATCCGGACTATCACCGGGTCGAGGACCGGCCGGAGCGGATCGAGTACGCCAAGATGGAGCGGATCGTGCGACTGGTCCACGAGGTGAGCTGGGCTTTGGCGAACGACGCGCCGCGGCCCACAATGAACGCTCGGTGACGCCACCCGGGATCCGCGATGAACGGGGGCCCGGGCGGGGGCAGGCATTCTCGTTGACGCGGGCCTGGTCCCGCCATGGAGTGAACCAATGAAGAGCGGTCCGGTAGCTCGCGCGGTGGTGGGATGGTCGTTCCTGCTGGCCACTGGCCTGGCGGCCCAGTCCGGC
>JAEUJH010000969.1 GCA_016794825.1 Gemmatimonadota bacterium | reverse complement strand
GGGAGGCCAACTACTCGGCCGGTGAGGAGCCCGTCCGGCTGCGGGGGCAGCGCGTCACCCACGAGTACTTCACCACGCTCGGAGTCCCGATGGTCGCCGGCCGCGGGTTTGCGGAGGCCGAGGAGAAGGCCGGGGCGGATCGGGTGGTCGTCCTGTCGGAGGCGACCTGGCGGCGGCTGTTCGGGGCCGATCCCACGGTGGTGGGCCGGACGATCACGCTGAATGGCGAGGGCCATCTCGTGATCGGAATCGTCGCGCGGGGTCTCGAGATGGGGAGGGAGCCGACCGAGCTCTGGAAGCCTCTGGTCTTTTCCGAGCGTGACCTGTCCTGCTGGGGCTGCGAATGGATGGGCATGGTGGGCCGCCTCAAGCCCGGCGTGACCATCGCCGCCGCCCGGGCCGATACCGATCGGATGGCGGCCGCGGTGCGCGAGATCAACGGCTCCGGGCGCGATCAGGCGTGGGGTCTCTGGACCAACCCGGTCACCGACGAAATGGTGGGGGACGTCCGTACCCCGCTGTTCGTGCTGCTCGCTGCGGTCGGTTTCGTGCTGCTGATCGCCTGCGTCAACGTCGCCAATCTCCTGCTGGCTCGGGCCACCACCCGGAAGCGCGAGGTGGCGATCCGGACGTCGCTCGGTGCCGGGCGCGGGCGGCTGGTCGGTCAGCTGCTGACCGAGAGCGTGGTGCTGGCGGGGGCGGGGACTGGCCTTGGCCTGCTGCTCGCGGCCGGGAGCCTCCGGGCGCTCCGGGCGATCAACCCGACGAATCTCCCTCGCCTCGATGGGATCGATCTGGACGGCGGCGTGGTCGGGTTTGCCGTGCTGCTCGGCTTGGTGACCCCGATCCTCTTCGGTCTCGGACCGGCATGGTACGCCGTGCGGGGTGAACTGTTCGGGTTGGTCAAAGCCGGCGGCCGCGAGTCGGGCGAGGGTCTGGGACGGGTCGGGCCGCGGGCGGTGCTGGTGGCCGCGGAGGTGGCTCTGGCGCTGATGCTGCTGGTCGGGGCGGGCTTGATGATCCGGAGCATGCGGGCGTGGGTCAGCGTCGACTCCGGATTCCGGGCTGATTCGCTGCTCACGTTCCGGGTCTCGCTGCCGCGGGCGGGCTATCCCACGCTGGCCCAGCAGGTCGGGTTCCACGATCGACTGCGGGAACGGCTCCTGGCGGTTCCCGGGGTCCGGGGTGTGGGGGCGACCGTGGCGCTTCCGATGGGAACGGACAACTGGACGATGTCGTTCCGGGTGGAGGGGTACGAGCCCGGCCCCGGCGGGCAGAGCCCGTGGGGCGAATTCCGGGTCGTCACTCCCGGGTTCATGGAGGCGATGGGGTTCCGACTGGTCCGCGGCCGAGTGTTCGAGACGGTCGATGACGCCGCCGCCCGCCGAGTGGCGGTGGTCGACGAGTCGCTCGTCGAGCGGTACTGGCCGGGGCAGGATCCGCTCGGCAAACGAGTCGGGTTCGAGCGGAACGACAGCACGGTCTGGCACGAGGTCGTGGGGGTGGTCGGGCACGTCATTTCCGAGTCGCCCCAGGCGGACCGACGGACCCAACTCTACGTGCCCGCCGCGCAGGCCCCTGGCGGCGGGCCGGCGACCATGACCTACGCCGTCAGGGCCACGGCGATCGATCGGATGATCCCGGAGGTCGGACGGGCGGTGCGGGCGGTGGATCCGGTTCAGCCGATCTTCGACGTCAGGCCGATGACCGCGTGGGTCAGCGCGTCCTCCGCCAACCAGCGATTCCTCCTGGCCACGCTGGCGGTTTTCGCGGGCACCGCGCTGGTGCTGGCGGCGATCGGGATCTACGGGCTGATGTCGTTCGCGGTGAGCCAGGCCACGCGAGAGATCGGCATCCGGCTGGCGCTGGGCGCGCCCCGCGGCGCGGTCCGTCGGTTGGTGCTGCGCCGCGCGTTGACGCTGATGGCCGCGGGGGGAGTGGTGGGCATCGGAGGCGCGCTCGCGCTCTCCAGGGGCCTCCGCAGTCAGCTCTTCGGCGTTGCCCCCTGGGATCCGGCGACGCTCCTGATCACGGCGGCCGCCCTCGGGCTGGTGGCGTTTGCCGCCGGGTGGGTTCCGGCCCGTCGCGCCACCCGGGTCGAGCCGATCACGGCGCTCCGGGCGGAGTGAAGCCGGCTGCTCAGGGTGTGATCAGGGCCTTGAGGACGGACTGCCGTTCCACCGCCGCGAGCGCCTCGCCAGCGCGGGTCAGTTCGTAGCGGGCCGACACCAGATCGCGCCACGGGACCCGATGCTGCCAGCGCGCGGCGATCTCGACGGCGCGATGGAAGTGGGAGTAGTCGGAGCCCCAGCACCCGCGGATCTCGACGTGCTTCCGGTTG
>JAEUJH010000964.1 GCA_016794825.1 Gemmatimonadota bacterium | reverse complement strand
CAACCGGACCAGCCGGAGCGACCCGACCCGCGATGGCTGGCAGCTCTCGAACAGCGGCTACAAGATCGGGTCGACCACCAACACGGCCCGCGCCAAGTTCACCACCATGCTCGGCGCCGCCAACCTCGAAGTGCTGCTCGGCTACATGACGGTGCGCGACGCCCGTGAGATCGCCAACCGGGCCCCGCTCATCATGGTCCAGGGCGACGTCATCAACAACTACCTCGCCGCCGGTGGCGAGCGGTTCTCCCACGGCAACGAACTCGACCAGAACGTGGCCGAGGCCACGGCCAACCTGACGTTCGAGGTCGGGAAGAACCACCAGATCACCATCGGGACGCACAACGAGTTCTTCGACTTCCGCAATCTCTTCGCCAACAACCGGTTCGGCACCTGGACCTTCGGCAACGTCGACTCGCTCGACGCCGGGCTGGCCCGCCGGTACGAGATCCTGCTCGAGGCCCGGCCCGGCGGCTTTACCGCCGACTTCGGCGTCAAGCAGCTCGGCGGCTACATCCAGGACACCTGGCGCCCGACCAACCGGCTGACCGTCACCGCCGGCCTTCGGTTCGACGTGCCGTTCAGCGACAAGCCGGTGTTCAACTCGGACACCACGCTGGGTCGGCTCGGCGTCCGGACGGATGAGTTCCCGACCGGCAACGTGCTCGTCTCGCCCCGGCTCGGCTTCAACTGGGACGCGCTCGGCGACGGCGGCACCATCGTCCGAGGCGGCGTGGGTCTCTTCTCCGGCCGG
This sequence comes from Gemmatimonadota bacterium, assembly GCA_016794825.1. GTDB lineage: Bacteria > Gemmatimonadota > Gemmatimonadetes > Gemmatimonadales > GWC2-71-9 > SHZU01. Next base: position 1,125 of record JAEUJH010000964.1, on the reverse strand, counting down.
CCGCCGTACGTCTGGATGTCCAACGCGTTCACCAACACCGGCCTCGAGCAGGTCACGTTGACCTGCACCGGCGCCGGCGTCCCGACCTTCACGGTCGACGTCGACAACATGCCGCGCAGCTGCACGGGGTCGGGCACCCCGACGCCTCCGGCCGCCGGCGTCAACGTCTTCGACCCGAACTTCAAGTTCCAGCAGTCGCTCAAGTTCGCGATCGGCGTCGACAAGAACCTCGGCAACGGCTTCGTCGCCACCGTCGACTTCCTCCACTCCCGGGCCAAGAACCAGATGTACCAGACCGATCTGAACGCGGTCGCCGGCGAGGTCAACGGGGAAGGGCGGCTGATGTACATCCAGGCGCCGGCCACCACCGCCACGAGCTTCAGCCGGGCGACCCGGACCGGTCGGTTCCTGCAGATGGTCAAGCACGTCAACAAGAGCGCCGACAAGTCGACGCTCTTCACGGCCCAGCTCCAGAAGTCGTTCGCCGACGACTACTCGTTCAGCGTCGCGTACACCCGGGCCAAGACCCAGGACCTGATGACCCTCGGCTCGAGCATCGCGACCTCGAACCTCCGGAACACCCCGCTGGTCGGTTCGCTCGACGAACGCGAGCTGGCCACCTCGGCGCTCGACGTGCCCCACAAGTTCACCGTCAGCGGCACCGCCAACCTGCCCTTCGAAGTCCAGCTGTCGCTGATCTACACCGCCCGGGCCGGCACGCCGTACGCGTACGTCTACGCCAACGACGCCAACGGCGACGGCAACATCACCAACGACCTGTTCTACGTCCCGACCGACGCCAACGACATCAACCTGGTCAACGCCGCGGATTGGGATCGGCTCAACGGCTTCATCGCCAGCCAGGCCTGCCTCCGCGAACAGCGCGGCAAGATCATGGAGCGGGGCTCCTGCCGGAATCCGTGGCAGAAGTTCCTCGACATGCGTTTGACCAAGCCGATCCGGACCCTGAGCGGCCAGTCGCTCCTGATCAGCGCGGACGTGTTCAACTTCCTCAACCTGATCGATTCCGACTGGGGCATCAACCGCGAAACCGCCAACTTCGAGCAGGTGTCGCTGCTGACCCTCTCGGGCTACGACACCCGCGGCACCGCCACCCAGGCGGAC
>JAEUJH010000963.1 GCA_016794825.1 Gemmatimonadota bacterium | reverse complement strand
CAACCGGACCAGCCGGAGCGACCCGACCCGCGATGGCTGGCAGCTCTCGAACAGCGGCTACAAGATCGGGTCGACCACCAACACGGCCCGCGCCAAGTTCACCACCATGCTCGGCGCCGCCAACCTCGAAGTGCTGCTCGGGTACATGACCGTGCGCGACGCCCGTGAGATCGCCAACCGGGCGCCGCTCATCATGGTCCAGGGCGACGTGATCAACAACTACCTCGCGGCCGGTGGCGAGCGGTTCTCCCACGGCAACGAACTCGACCAGAACGTGGCCGAAGCGACCGCCAACCTGACGTTCGAGATCGGGAAGAACCATCAGATCACGATCGGGACGCACAACGAGTTCTTCGATTTCCGGAACCTCTTCGCCAACAACCGGTTCGGGACCTGGACCTTCGGCAACGTCGACTCGCTCGACGCCGGGCTGGCGCGCCGGTATGAGATCCTGCTCGAGGCCCGGCCCGGCGGCTTCACCGCCGACTTCGGCGTCAAGCAGCTCGGTGGTTACATCCAGGACACCTGGCGCCCGACCAACCGGTTGACCGTCACTGCCGGACTCCGGTTCGATGTGCCGTTCAGCGACAAGCCGACGTTCAACTCCGACACCGTGCTGGGGCGGTTGGGGATCCGGACCGACGAGTTCCCGACCGGCAACACGCTCTTCTCGCCCCGGCTCGGGTTCAACTGGGACGCGATGGGCGACGGCGGTACCATCGTTCGCGGTGGCGTCGGCCTCTTCTCCGGCCGGCCGCCCTACGTCTGGATGTCCAATGCCTTCACCAACACCGGTCTCGAGCAGGTGACGCTGACCTGCACCGACGCCAGCGTCCCGACGTTCACGGTCGATGTCGACAACATGCCGCGGGCCTGCGCGGGCGGCGGCACGCCCACGCCCCCGGCGGCCGGGGTGAATTTCTTCGACTCGAACTTCAAGTTCCAGCAGTCGCTCAAGCTGGCCCTGGGTATCGACAAGAACCTGGGACGGGGGTTCGTCGCCACTGTCGACTTCCTCCAGTCGCGCGCCAAGAACCAGATGTATCAGACGGACGTCAACGCGGTGGCGGGGGAAGTCAACGGCGAGGGCCGCCTGATGTATGCCGACCCGCCGGCCACCAGCGGCGGCAACTTCAGTCGCCGGGTCCAGAGTAACCGGATCCGGCAGACCGTCCGGCATCTCAACAAGAGTGCCGACAAGTCGACCATGTTCACCGTTCAGCTCCAGAAGTCGTTCGCCGACGACTACGCGTTCAGCGTCGCCTACACCCGGGCGAAGACGCAGGACCTGATGACCCTCGGTTCGAGCATCGCGACGTCGAACCTCCGGAACACTCCGCTGGTCGGTTCGCTCGACGAACGCGAACTGGCCACGTCGGCGCTCGACGTGCCCCACAAGTTCACCGTCAGCGGCACCGCCAACCTGCCGTTTGATGTCCAGCTGTCGCTGATCTACACGGCCCGGGCCGGGACGCCGTTCGCCTACGTCTATGCCAACGACGCCAACGGCGACGGCAACATCACCAACGATCTGTTCTATGTCCCGACCGACGCCAACGACATCAACCTGGTCAACCCGGCGGACTGGGATCGGCTCAATGGCTTCATCGCCAGCCAGGCCTGCCTCCGCGAGCAGCGCGGCAAAATCATGGAGCGGGGCTCCTGCCGGAACCCGTGGCAGAAGTTCCTCGACATGCGGCTCACCAAGCCGATCCGGACCCTGAGCGGCCAGACGCTGCTGATCAGCGCGGACGTGTTCAACTTCCTCAACCTGATCGATTCCGACTGGGGCATCAACCGCGAAACCGCCAACTTCGAGCAGGTGTCGCTGCTGACCCTCTCGGGCTACGACACCCGCGGCACCGCCACCCAGGCGGAC
>JAEUJH010000938.1 GCA_016794825.1 Gemmatimonadota bacterium | reverse complement strand
ACCCTGGCGGGAGTACCCGGCAATGACCTGGCTCGATCATCTCCTGGCGGCCGTGCTGGTGGTCGGGTTGCCCCTGCTGGGCGCGTTCACCTACCGGGCGCTGCTGGCCGCTCTGGCGCAGGGCCAGCCCCGGGCCCGGCTCCGGGAGTACTGGCAGACCATCGCGCTCGAATGGTCGCTGGTGGCCGCGGTCCTCGTGGTCTGGCGAGCGGCTGGCCGCTCGGCCGCCGACCTCGGCCTGGCGGTGCCCGACGGGCGGGCCACGCTCGTCGGCGCCGCCCTGACGCTGGCGGCGCTGATCGGCCTGACCTGGCAGTGGTTTGTCATCAAGCGGCTCGACGAAACCGGACGGGACCGGCTGCGGGAGCAGTTGGCGGGGGCGGCCGGGATGCTGCCGGCGGACGAACCGGAGCGGCGGACGTTCCGCCTGGTGGCGCTCACCGCGGGGATCTGCGAGGAGATCCTGTTCCGCGGGTTCCTGATCTGGTACGCGGCCACCTGGATCGGGCCGTGGCCCGCCGCGGTGGTCACCTCGATCGCGTTCGGCCTCGGGCACCTGTACCAGGGGCGCGCCGGCGTCATCAAGACCGGACTGGCCGGGTTGGTGGCCGGCACGCTCTACGTCGCCACGGGGTCGCTCCTCTGGCCCATCATCCTCCACGTGGCCATCGACCTCCAGGGCGGCGCGGTCGGCTGGCTGGTCGGCCGGCCGGCCCAGGTTGGGCTCAGCGCCCCTCCACCGCCCGATCGGTGATCGCGAGGCCCCGGTCGATGATCTCGAACGCCTCGACCAGCTCCGCCTCGGTAATGCAGAGCGGCGGATTGGTGAAGAACCCGTTCCAGCGGACGATGGTGTAGAGCCCCTGCTCCCGGAAGAACCGGCCCAGGGCGCCCATCTCCTCGGAGGTGCCGTTGAACGGCGCCATCGGTTCCATGGTCTTCCGGTTCCGGACCAACTCGATGATGCCGAACAGGCCGATCGACCGGGTGGCACCGACCGACGGGTGCTTGGCTTCCATCTCCTCGAGGAGCCGGTTCAGGACCGATCCCATCCGCGCGGCGTGCTCGATCGTCCCGTCGTCCTCCATCACCTTGATGGTGGCCAGGGCGGCCGCGCAGCAGGTCGGGTGGCTGTTGTAGGTCAGCCCGCCGAAGAACACCCGGTCCTGGAAGTGGGCGGCGATCTCGCGCCGCATCCCGACCGCGCCCAGCGGCAGGTAGCTGCTGGTCAGGCCCTTGGCCATGGTGATCAGATCGGGGACCACGTTCCAGTGGTCGATGGCGAACCACTTCCCGGTCCGGCCGAACCCGGCCATCACCTCGTCGGCGATCATCAGGATCCCGTACTTGGTGCAGAGCCGGCGGATGCCCTCGAGGTACCCGGGCTGCGGAACCAGGATCCCGTTGGTGCCGGTGACCGTCTCGATGATCAGGCCGGCGATGGTGCTGGGGCCCTCGAGCTGGATGATCTCCTCGATGGCCGCGAGCGACTGGTCGACCGGATCCCAGCCGCGCTGAATGCCGTGATACTCGTCGGGAAAGCGGATCACGCCCGGCATGCCGGGTTCGGCGGCCCAGCGGCGGGGATCGCCGGTCAGGGTGATGGCGCCGGCGGTGGCGCCATGATACGACCGATACCGGGCCATGATCTTGTGCCGCCCGGTGTAGAAGCGGGCCAGCTTGACCGCGTTCTCGTTGGCCTCGGCGCCGCCGTTGGTGAAGAAGGACGTGTCGATGTCGCCCGGACAGAGTTCGGCCAGTTTGGCGCCGAGCCGAGCCCGGGGCTCGGTGGCCATGAAGGGGTTGGCGTAGGCCACGGCCCGCATCTGTTCGGCCACGGCATCGATGATCCGCTCGTCGCCGTGGCCGACGTTGACCGACATCAGTTGGCTGTTGAAGTCGATGAACCGCTTGCCCTCCGGGGTCCAGAAGTGGATGCCCTTGGCACGGGCCACCGGGATCGGGTCGATCTTCGACTGCGCCGACCATTCGTAGAGGGTGTGCTGCTTGGTCAGGGCGACGATCTCGGCGCCCGAAAGGCTGGTCTTTTCCGCTGAGGCGGTCATGGGTCGAAATCCCGGTCTGGCTGGTTGACGGCGGTCCGGGAAGTTTGTCGACCCGGCACGGCGTTGGGAAGGGCGCCGCCGGCGGGGCCCGGGTTGCCACGGCGCCGTCAGGCCGTGAGCTTTCAGGCCACCCGCCACCCCCCGCGACGGCCCCATGGAAAAGTTCAGTCGTCGGTTTACCGATCAGGAAGTCGCCCAGGTGCTGCAGCGGGCCACCGAGCTGGAGGACCGCCGGCCCACCGAACTGCCGACGGCGCCGGGTCTTTCCCTGGCCGACCTGCACGAAATCGGGCGGGAGGTGGGGTTGGGGCCGGACGCGGTCGACGCCGCGGTCCGGTCGGTCGAGGCCAACGCCCGGCCCCGAGTGGCCGCGGGTCTGGTGGCGCCACTGAGCGCCAAGCTGTCCTGGGACGTGCCGGGCACGCTGACCCGGGCCGACCTCGAGCGGTTGATCCGCCTGGTCGAGGAGCGGGTCGACCTGACCGGCACCGTGACCGAAGCCCTCGGCACGGTGCGGTGGACCAGTGTTCCGCGGGGCAACAAGTTCGAGCGGAACATCCAGGTCTCCCTCACCCCGGGAGAAACGGACACCCGGATCGAGGTCGTGGGTCGCTATCCCGCCGC
>JAEUJH010000916.1 GCA_016794825.1 Gemmatimonadota bacterium | reverse complement strand
ACGTCGGCGGCGTCGAACCCGAACCGGGCCAGGTTCTTCGTCATCCGGCCGAACGAGTAGTCGAGGTTGATCGCCAGCACGGCGGCCAGGGTCGCGAAGAGCACCGACACCACCAGGAAGGCGGCCCGCCGCTTCTGGAGCGCCAGGTTCTTGACCGCCATGATGAGCGGCACCGAAAGCCGGGCCAGCCGGTGGAGCGAGATCCCGGTGGTCGGGACCCCCTCGCGCGCCGCCGCGCCATATCGGATCGCGTCGGCCGGCCGAATCCGGCCCGCCGTCCGAGAGACCCGGGTCACGAAGGCATAGATCAACACCAGGAAGAGCGCCAGAATGACGGCGCCCTGCAGGAACAGCGACCCGGTCCCGACCGGCGTCGCGATCGGCTTGGTCAGCAGGCCGATCGTCTGCCGGACGACCACCACGCCGAGCCCGACCCCCAGAGGCAACGCCACGGCGGCAAGGAGGAGGTACTGCACCTCGTAGACCCTGCGGACGTCGCGAGGACGGAAGCCTTGAGCGCGGAGGATGCCGATGGTCTTGAAGTCGGCCAGGATGGCGCTCGTCACGGTGCCCTGGATCGCGAACAGCGCCACCAGGAAGCCAAGCGCCGAGAAGGCGACGATCATGGCGGCCATCAGGGCATAGGGCGCGGTGTAGCCATCCAGCACCGTGCGGCGGTCGAAGACGGCGCCACTATAGACGCCGCCCTGCGCGGCCACGAACGCGTCCCAGAGCGCTGGCGCGTCCTGATCAGTGCGGAGCCGGACGCCCACCATCACCCGATCGAGCCGGGCACTCTGGAAGTGCGCGGGGAGTTCGCCGGCGGCAACCCAGATCCGGGTCGGGTTGTGGAACGGGGCGCTGAACTGGGGATCGACCACCACGGCGCCGACCCGAAGCGGTACCAGCCCCTCGGCGCCGGGGATCTCCAGCGTGTCGCCCGCCCGGATACCCGCTTCGGCCGCGAGCGATGTCGGCAGCCACACATCGCCCGGCGCCGGCGACTCGACGGCGGGACCGTCGACGATCCGGATCACGTCCTGGTCCGCCGCGGCCAACGGCCGCTCCGCCACATAGAGGAAGCGACTCAGCTGCTTGCCCCGAAAGAACGCGCTTTCCCGGAGTTCGATGACCGCCATTGGCTCCGACACCGCGGCGACCTCGGCCCGGCCACCCCACCACGCCCGGACCGAGTCGGGATCGTGGATCCGGGCGTCGAAGATCAGCGTGAACTGGGAGGCCCGCTGGCGCTCCAGCATCGTGGCGACCGGCGTCTCCACCTCGCGCATGACGCCGACGCCGGTAAAGAACAGCAGCGCCGACAGCCCGACGATGGCGCCGACCAGAACGCCCTGCCCCTTCCTCCGCGCGAGGTTGCTCCGCGCCATCAGGAGGATACTGCGCCCGGCCGTCACCAGCCCTGCCCCACGAGCCAGGCCAGGACCGCCGCTTCGCGCTCCGACGCGGGCATGGCATGATCGGCCATCCGGTATTCGCCCCGGACCTGACCGTCGCGAAGGAAGATGATCCGGTCGCCGATGCAGGCCGACTTCACTTCGTGAGTGGCCATCACGATGGTTTGGCCGCGGGCGTTGATGGCCTTGAAGCTGTCGAGCACCGCGGACCCGGCCGACGAGTTGAGCGCGCCGGTCGGTTCGTCGGCCAGGAGGGCGCGGGGCGAGTTGATCATGGCCCGGGCAATGGCGGCCCGCTGCTGTTCGCCGCCGGACACCTGGGCCGGCAGGCGGTCGGCCAGGGCCCGGATCCCGAGCGTGTCGAGCAACTCGAGCGCCCGGGCGTCCACCGCGGCCCGGTTTCCGTCGACCAGGTAGCCGGGCAGCACCACGTTCTCGAAGAGGCTGAGGTGTGGAATCAGGTTGATGGCCTGGAACACGAACCCGATCCCGGTGCGGCGGAGGAGCGACAGCTCGGTTTCCGACATCGTGTCGATCCGCTGGTCGCCGAAGTGGATCTCCCCTTCGGTGGCGCGTTCGAGCCCGCTGATGAGGTAGAGCAGCGTCGATTTCCCGGAGCCGGAGCTTCCCATCAGCACCAGCAGTTCGCCCGGCTCGACGGCCAGGTCGACTTCACGAAGGCCGAAGACGGGCGCGGCGGCGCCGTGGTAGCTCTTGGTCAACCGCCGGGTGTGGACGAGAGGCATGGCAGCTCCCTGGGGACTGGCAGACAATGGCCTTACTACGTAAGCTTACTACGTAAGTTTCGGAATCGCCACCCACCGGGAGGTCGCCGATGGTCACCAGAGCCCGTCCCCGCCGCCCCCCGGTCGAAAAGCCGGGCCTGACCCGGGACCGTGTGGTCCAGGCAGCCCTCGACCTCGTCGACGCCCGGGGACTCGAGGAACTGACGATGCGGAGCCTCGGCGAGGCGCTGTCGGTCGAGGCGATGTCCCTCTACCGCTATTTCCCGAGCAAGGCCGACCTGCTGGCCGGGATCGCCGACCGGGTCCTCGGGGAGATCGAGTACCCGGCACCCACGACGGGATGGCGCCGGAACCTGGAAGAAGGAGGGGTCTCGTTCTGGCGGGCGCTGGTGGCGCACCCGAACGCGGTACCGCTGTTGTTCATGACGCCGTCAGACACGCCGGGGAGCCGGGCCGCGGTGGAGTCGGCGCTTCGGACCCTGGCCCGCGCGGGGTTCGCGCCCGGGGAGGCGCACCAAGTCTTCCGGATCTTCCAGGCGTTCGTGTTCGGCTCGGCCCTGATGTACAGCGCCCGGGCGCCGGCCGACGTGGTCCGGAAGACGGTGGCCGCGCTCAACGCCGACGGGCAGTACCCCCTGCTCCGCGCCGCCCTGTCGGAGGCCCCGACCATCGACCATCAGGCCGACTTCCGACTCGGCTTGGCGCGCCTGCTCGACGGAATCGAGGCGACTCGGCGGCCGGCCAAGCCGGCGCGCCGGAGGCGCTGATCGAGGTTCAGCTTCGGTCGGCCAGGCTCCTTCCCCGGAGGATGGCCGGCTATGATTCCCGTCATCCGCACCCCGCTCCGATGACCGGCGAAGAGGCCAACCCCGCCGCGCCCCTGGCTCGGCCAATCGACTCGATTCTCGAGGCCACGGACGACGGCATCGTCGTCGTGGACCTTGATGGCCGTTGCCTGCATTGGAACCCGGCCTTCTGCGCCCTCTGGACCCTCGATCCGCTGGAGGTGAAGTCGGGCGGGTGGCCCGCCGTCGAACGCGCGATCGGGACGCACCTGGCCGATCCCGCGCCGTTCCACGCCATGGCCAGTGCCCGGTCCGCCGACCCCGCGGTCGGCCCCGACGTCCTCCTCGGTCTGCGCGACGGTCGCTGGGTGGAGGGACGGGTCCGCCCCTATCGGCTCGACGGCGCGATCATCGGCCGGGTCTGGCGGTTTCGCGACGTCAGCGCCCAACGCCGGGTCGAGGCCGATCTCCGCCTTTCCGAGGAGCGATTCTCCCACCTGTTCCTGGCGAGCCCGATCTCGATCCTGCTCGCGACCTATCCCGAGGGCCGCATCGTCGACGTCAACCCGGCGTTCTGCCGGCTGTTCGAACGGCGCCGGGAGGACGTGCTGGGGCGGACCACGAACGAGATCCACCTCTGGGCCAACGAGGCCGACCGGGAACGGATGCTCGATCAGCTCCGGCGCGAGGGGCGAGTCGACGGGATGGAGTTTCCCTTCACCACCGAGGCCGGTGACCTGCGCACCGTCTACCTCTCGATCGAGCTGGTTCAACTCCACGGCGAGTGGCATTCCCTCGCATCGTCGGTGGACATCACCGCCCTCAAGCGGATCGACGCCGCCCTGCAAGCGTCGGAGATCCGATACCGCACCCTCTTCGACACGATCCGGGAGACCATCTACGTCCTCTCACCCGACGGACGGTTTTCCGAGATGAACCAGGGGTTCGAAGCCGCGACGGGATGGCATCGAGAGGAGTGGGTCGGGCGGCCATTCATCGACATCATCCACCCCGAGGATCAGACGCGGGCGATGGCGATGTTCACCAACGTGATCAGTGGAGCCCAGGAGCAGACCACGGACTTTCGCATCCTCTGCAAGGGCGGGGGCTCGATCCTGGCCGAGTGTACCCCGGTTCGAGCCATCGTCGAGGGCGATCGACTGATCGGTTTCCTCGGTACCGGCCGCGACGTGACCGCGCAGCGTCAGCTGGAGAGCGGCCTCCGTCAGGCCCAGAAGCTCGAGGCGCTGGGCACCCTGGCCGGCGGAATCGCGCACGACTTCAACAACATCCTGACGGCCATCGTCGGCCACGCCGAGTGCCTCCGGAGGGACGACGTGCTGTCGCTGGGCCAGGCCGCGGACGTGCGCGGCATTCTGGCCGCGGCCGCCCGGGCCAAGTCACTGGTCCGGCAGATCCTGACCTTCAGCCGCCGGCAGCCCGAGGAGCGCCGCCCGATCAGCCTCGAACCGGTGATCCGGGAAGCCGTCGGCCTGCTGCGGGCCACGATGCCGACGACGATTTCGATCGAGGTGGCCATCGATCCGGCCGGCGGTCTCATCGAGGCCGATCCGACCCGGATTCACCAGGTCATCATCAACCTCGGTACCAACGCGCTCCACGCCATGCTCGGCACTGGCGGCACGATGCGAGTCGCGATGCGGCCCGTGAACCTGACCGAGGCGGCCATCGTCGCGCGGTCGGTGGCCATCCGGCCGGGACGCTACCTGGAGGTGACCATCGGAGATACCGGGCACGGCATGCCCGAGGACGTCCTCCGTCGGGCCTTCGACCCGTTCTTCACGACCAAGTCGCCGGCCGAGGGAACCGGACTCGGCCTGGCCGTGGTGCACGGCATCATGCAGAGTCACGACGGCGCCGTCTCGATCGAGAGCCAGGAGGGACGCGGCACCACGGCCACCCTGCTCTTTCCGCTGGTTGCCGCGACGGCCATTCCGGAACCGCGGGCCACGCCGATCCCGACCCCCGGGCGGGGGCAGCGGATCCTGGTGGTCGACGACGAGCGGCAACTGGTGGTCTTGGCGACTCGGATGCTGGAGCGACTCGGCTATACCCCGATCGGGTTCGAATCGCCCGTCGACGCGCTGGCCGCCTTTTCGGCCGATCCCGACGGCTTCGACGTCGTCATGTCCGATTTCACGATGCCGGGCCTCCCCGGCGACGAACTGGCCCGTCGGCTCGTGGCCATTCGTCCCAACCTGCCGGTCATCCTGGCGTCCGGCTATCTCGGCACCCTCGACACCGGCGATCTGGCCCGGGCCGGGGTCCGCGAGTTCGTCCCGAAGCCCTACGAGTTCGAAGCGCTGGCCGAGGTCCTGTCTCGCTGCCTCGGCCAGGCCCCAACCGCCTGACGCCTCAGCCCACCGGTCTCCGGCGGCGGCTGGTGCCGGGCCCGTTCATTTCTCGAGACCAACCCCCAGATCGAGGTTTTTCTGCGCCGCCTTGGCCGCCGCGATGCTGTCGAGCCGGGGGCGAAAGTCGGCCTGGGTCCGCCACACGCCTCGGGCCATCACACCCTCGGGCCGATACAAGGCCCCGAGGTCGTCGAGTGGATTGCCGGACAGGAGGACCAGGTCGGCGACGGCTCCCTCCTTCACTTCACCCAGCTCGCCCCGCTTCCGGAGGTACTCGGCGGCCGTCAGCGTCGCGGCCCGGAGCGCGCCGGCGTTCCCGAGCCCGGCCTTCGACAGCGCGACGATCTCGTCCTTGAGCGCCCAGGCGTTGAGGATGGCGTTGTCGGTCCCGGCGAGGATCTTGGCCCCCCCGCGGTAGAGCTCGGCGATCAGGCGGGTGCGAAGCGGGTAGAGGCTGTCTTCGCCCGCAAGCACCTCGGGCGTGAGTCCGAAGCTCTGGTGCACGTTCCGGAGCAGCTGACGCTCCGGCTCCGACATGTAGCGGAGCGCATCCGGGTGTCCCGTGACCGGGTTGCTGGTGAAGTTCCGCATGATATCGTGCGTGGGATCGAACCAGAAGTCACTCCGGGCCGCGAGCGCGGCCAGCGCCGCCACCTTGGCCGAGTCGAGCAGCGAGGCGGTCGGGACCTGGCCGCGCCCGATCGCGATGACCAGTTGGCGGGCGCGCGGGTCTAGGGCCGAGAGGTCGGGACTCGCGAGGGTGGTGTCGCGCAGGACCGCCTTGAGCACCCCGATGAAGTGTTCGCCGGTCCGCATCCCGCTCGCGATGGCATGGGTCAGCGGGACGTCCTGGGGCACATGACCGGACACCTCGATGCCGTACTTGCTGGCCGCCGCGACGATGGCGTCGAACACCTCGGGCCGCAGCCGCGAATACACTTTGACGAAGTCGTAGCCGGCGTCCTTCTGGCGCTTGATTAGCGAGTCGATCGTCGCCGGGTCGGTGACCTCGAGCCCGAAGGTCCAGATCCGCGGCTTCCCATCGATCAGGGGTCCCGCGGTAACGATCCGCGGTCCAACCACCCGGCCGGCGGCGACTGCCTCCCGCCATCCGAGCGCGAGCGTGTCGCCCGCCATGTGGCGCACGGTCGTGACTCCGCCAGCGAGATAGCTGTAGAGCTGGTCCTCGGCCATGATGTGGGTGTGCATGTCCATCAGCCCGGGGATCAGGTATCGACCGCCGCCAGCAATCACGCGGGCCTCAGCGGGGGGCTCGAGGCCCGGCGCGACCCGAACGATGCGGTCGCCGGCGACGAGCACGGTCTGGCCAGGCAGGACGGTCCCCTGCGCCACGTCGACCACCCCGACGTCGACGAAGGCCACGTCGGCCCGAATGGCGGGTTCCGCCTTGGTGCAGCCAGCCACGAGGAGGACGCCGAACAAGGGCGGGAGGGTCTTTCGCATCCGATCACATCTCCGGTCGATGTCGTTTAGGCGGCGCCGCCCCGCGACGCATCGGCCCGGGTTCTCGCCACGTTTGGTACGTCGTGATTGGGTTGAGACGATCTCGTCGGCCCACCGGACCGCGCCAAGGGGTCCCGTTTCGCCCCGCTACCGGCCTGCTGGCGGGGCCTTCTCCCAAACGGACCGAAGACCCCAGGACAGGACCAGCGGGATCACGCTGCCGTGATTCTCGCCCGGGAAGATCCGGGCGTGCAGCTGGAGCGACGGATAGGCGCGCAACCTGAGGATCTCGGCCATCCGGGCCATCGAGCTGACCAGGCCCCATGAGCCTCCGGTCAGGATCTCGTTCTCGCCGGCGCCGAAGAACACCGCGGCCGCGAGGTCCTTGTTGTCCTTGGCGTATCGCTCCTCGAGTCGAAACACCTCGTAGTCGCCGCCGGCAAGGCTCGGGCTGCCACAGACGTAGCGCTGGAAGGTGCTGGGCCTGGCAGTGAGGGCGTAGGCGCAGAAGAGCCCGCCCCCCGAATGACCGAACAACGTGTGGTCGTCCGCCATCCGGTACTCTCGCGCGAGCTGCCCACGGATATCCTCGGCGATGAAGGCGAGGAACCGGGGCGCGCCGCCCATCCGGTCGTTGCCGAACTTCCCTTCGGCCTTGAGCCGCCGCTCGGCCGCCTCGGACCGGGCTCGGTGCAACTCGCTGCCGAAGCCGGTGAAGTCCCGAACCTCGTTGGGGCTGTAGTCGAACGTCCGCCGCGACTGGATCTCGTTCCTGGCCTGGTCGGCCTCCGGGGTTGCCCCCACGGCCACCACGATCATCTCGGGCAGGTGCTTCCCGGCGCAACTGGTCACCACCTCGGTGACGGCCGAGAAGAAGAACTGGCCATCGGTGACCCAGAGGACGGGGTAGCGCTGGTCGGTGCGCCCATACGAGGGCGGCAATGCGACCAGGATCTGATGCTCCCATGGGTATCCGGCGGCACGCATTCGCCGGCTGGGTTCGATGGACACGCCGGCCGCCTTCAGGCGAGCCAGGGCCCGGGGGTCGACGGTCAACGAGCGGCCGGATATCCGGTTGGCAAGCCAGGCATCGCAGCTTGGCAGGGTGTCGACAGGCTGGCTCGGCGCCTGCGCCGCGGCCGGTCCGGCCGTCAGGATCACCGCAGCCAACGCGAACCAACGAGACTGGGTCAGCAACCGTCGCTCCCGTGGATTACAGGTGGACCGCAGCCAGCGACCGCGGCGAACTCAGCCGACCGTTTCGCCCCACTCCACGACGACCTTTTCCAGGCGGTCGACGATCTCGTCGGCCTGCGCCCTCGTGAGGCAGAGCGACGGGGTGATGAACACCGGCACACCGCGTTTCATGGCGCTGGGCCGCCGAGGCCCGTAGAGCGACATGTAGAACGAGAGCCCGTGCTTGTAGGCCACCGCCTGGAACAGCGTCTCCGGGTCCGCCGCCGGGTCGGGAAACTCCATCGTGTCCTTGTGCTTGACCAGCTCGAGGATGGCCAGGAGCCCCTTGCCGCGGACATCGGCGATCGGCCCGAGCGGCAGGATCCGCTCGCGGAGGAGGCCGTGGAGATACTCACCCACGGCGGCCGCGTTGGCGACCAGGCCGTCCTGCTCGATGACGTCGAGCACGGCCAGCGTGGCGGCGCACCCGATCGGATTGCCCATGTGGGTGTGGCCGTGGATGAAGTACGCACCCT